>WGAH01000939.1 GCA_015489145.1 Deltaproteobacteria bacterium | reverse complement strand
CCCTCGGAGCCGCCGCCCGCCCGGCGCTGACCGCCGCCGCCCGGCGCATGGCCGTGACCTACGAGGGGGTGACCCGCGACTACATGGTGCGGCGCTTCGCCGACGGCCTCGGCCGCCCCTGGCCGCGCCGCCACCAGGTGGGGAGCAGCGAGGAATCCGCCAGGGGCTCGTCCATGTGCTCGAGGATCTCGGGCAGGACGGCGAGGGCGTCCTCGGCCCGGAAGCGGATCTCGCGGTGCTCGGTGCCCAGCGCCGCGGCGACCTCCCGGGCGGCGCCGCCCTCGTCGAAGCCCGGGGCGTCCACCGCCACCGAGAAGGTCCGCAGGGGGCGGCGGCGGCGGGCGGCGGCGAGGGCGGCGACCGAGGCGGAGTCGAGGCCGCCGCTGATCACCGCCCCCACCTCGACGTCGGCGCTCATGCGCTGCATGACGGCGACCTGCACCGACCCGGCCACGCTGCGCGCCCAGCGCTCCAGCGAGCCGCCGCGGCCGTCGGCGGGCACCGGGGGCCGCCAGAAGGGGCGCAGGCGCACGCCCTCGGCGTCGGCCTCGAGCACGGTGCCCGCCTCGAGCTTCTGGATGCCCTGCCACGGCGTCCAGGGAGCCGGCACGTACTCCCACAGCAGCAGGGCCTCGACGGCGCGGCGGTCCAGGCGGCGGCGCAGCGCCGGGTGGACGAGGAGGGCCCGGGCCTCGCTGCCCCAGGCCACGGTGCCGTCCGGCAGCACCGTCCAGTAGAGCGGCTTCACGCCCATGCGGTCGCGCACGAGGTGGAGCCGCCGGTCGCGCGTGTCGACGAGGGCGAGGGCGAACATGCCCCGCAGGCGCTCCAGGGCGGTGTCGAAGCCGTGCAGGGCCACCAGGCTGGCGACGACCTCGGTGTCGGATCGGGAGCGAAACCGGACGCCGTGGGCGGCGACCTCGGTGCGGAGGCGGGCGTGGTTGTAGATCTCGCCGTTGAGGGTGACCCGCCAGCGGCCGCTGGGATCCCGGGCGGGCTGGTGGCCGCCCCCGGGGTCGACGATGCTCAGGCGCCGCGCGCCGAGGGCCGCCCAGGGCCGCCCGTCCTCGGGGTCGCGCAGCAGCGCCAGCCCCTCGTCGTCGGGGCCGCGGTGGGCGAGGGCGTCGAGCATGGCCCGGACGGGCCCGGCGTCGATGCCGCCGGGGCGGAACAGGCCGGCGATGCCGCACATCGCTCAGCTCCCGGCCGGGCGGGCGGCGTCGTGGATCGTCGTGGCGCCGGGGAGGTTCCGCACCCGGTCGATGCGGTAGGGCGGCTTGCCGAGGATCTCGTAGTGCATGCGGATCAGCACCTCGGCGATGACGCCCAGGGTGATCTCGACCACCCCGAAGATCGCCAGCAGGGGGCTCACCACCGTGAGCGCCGCCGCGAGGAAGGGCTGGTCGGGTTGCGCCCAGAGCACGAGGGCGGCGATGCCGGCGAGCAGCCCGGCCAGCACCAGCATGAAGCCGAGCCAGCCGAAGAAGTAGATCGGGTTGACGAAGTAGTCCCGCAGGAACTTGAGGGTGGTGAGGTCGAGCAGGACCTTGGGGATGCGCCCGAGCCCGTACTTGCTCCGGCCGTGCCGGCGCGGGTGGTGGCGCACGGGCACCTCGGCGAGGCGCGCGCCGGCCCACGTGACGTAGATCGGGATGAAGCGGTGCATCTCGCCGTAGAGCGGGATGTCGTGGACGTACTCCCGCCGGTAGACCCGCAGGGTGCAGCCGTAGTCGTGCAGGGGCACCTTGCTGAGGCGGCTGATCAGCCAGTTGGCGGCCCGGCTCGGCAGGGTCCGGGTGAGCAGCGGGTCGCGGCGATCCCGCCGCCACCCGGTGATCACGTCGTATTCGTCGAGCTTTTCGAGCATGCCCGGGATGTCGCGGGGGTCGTTTTGGAGGTCGGCGTCCAGGGTGACGATGACCTCGCCCCGGGCGTGCTCGATGCCGGCCCGCAGGGCGGCGGTCTGCCCGTAGTTGCGGACGAAGTGGATCACCCGCACCCGGGGGTCGGCGTCGGCCAGCTCGTCGAGGATGGCCGGGGAGCCGTCGCGGCTGCCGTCGTCGACGAGGATCAGCTCGAAGGGGCGGTCGCCCATCGTCTCGACGATGGCGGCGTGGAGGGGACGCAGGTTCCCCTCCTCGTCGTAGACGGGCACGACGATGCTGACCAGGCCCCCGGCCTCGGGCGGGGCGGCCACGCCTACCCGCCGGCGGGCGGGGCGCCGCCGGGCTGGCCGCTCGCGCCCGGCTCGGCCCCTCCCGGCTGGGCCGGCGCGCCGGGCGCCTCGCCGGGAGCCGGCGGCTGGCCGTCCTCGGGCCGCGGGGCGGGACCGCCTTCGGCTCCGGGCTCGGGCGGGTGGCCGCCGGCGCCGGGGCCGAGGTCGCCGAGCTCGGGGTCGTCGACGACCTCCAGGGCGATGCCGTCGACGTCGGTCGCGCCGATCTCGACGGGCTTTTCGGTGCGGGCCGCCGGGTCGTCGGGGCTCGGGCCGTCGCCGGCCTGGTCGACGAAGGCGACGATGTAGACCGGCCCGAAGTCCTTGGGCGCGCGCACCTCCCAGGGCCCCGGCGCCTCGAGCTCGACGGTGTTGACGAGGCGCGGCGGCTGGTTGCCCTCCTTCTGGAGGAAGTCGAGGCGGTACCTGCCGGTCTTCTCGCCGTTGTAGGTGAAGGTGCCGCGCAGGGTCACCCCGTCGGGGCCCGGGTCCTTGAAGCGCGCCTCGTCGGGGTTGGTGGCGCCCCGTTCCGGCGCGGCGGTTCCGGGGCCGCCGTCGGGACCGGCGGGGGTGGCGGGACCGACGCCCGCGTCGGGCTCGGGGCAGCCGGCGGCCACGAGGAGC
>WGAH01000938.1 GCA_015489145.1 Deltaproteobacteria bacterium | reverse complement strand
GGCCCGGGCCCCCCGGGCCGGATAGCCCCCGGGGCATGAAGGGCTACAGCCGAGGCCTGTTCCTGTGGGTGTTCCTCGCCCTCATCGTGCTCCTCGCGGTCACGATGATCGGCAAGGAACCCGGCGGGCGTTCGCAGGCGATCCAGTTCTCCCAGCTCATCCAGCAGGTCAAGGACCACAAGGTCAAGGAGCTGACGATCAAGGGCCAGGAGATGTCGGGTCGCTTCACCGACGACTCCCGGTTCCACACGATCGGCCCCACCGACAGCGACTGGTTCCTCCAGGTCCTCGCCGACAACGACCTCGTCCCCGACTACGAGCCCGAGCCCGACGGCGGCGTGCTGGCGCTGATCTCGACGGCCCTGCCCGTGGTGCTCATCGTCGTGCTGTTCCTGCTGTTCATGCGGCAGGTCAACGCCGGGGGCGGCCGGGCGATGAACTTCGGCAAGTCCCGGGCCCGGCTGCTCAGCGACACCGGCCGCACCGTCACCTTCGAGGACGTGGCCGGCTGCGAGGAGGCCAAGGAGGAACTCGAGGAGATCATCCAGTTCCTCAAGGACCCGCGCCGCTTCACCCGCCTCGGCGGCCGCATCCCCAAGGGCGTGCTGCTCATGGGTCCGCCGGGCACCGGCAAGACCCTGCTCGCCCGCGCCGTCGCCGGCGAGGCGGGGGTGCCCTTCTTCAGCATCTCCGGCAGCGACTTCGTCGAGATGTTCGTCGGCGTCGGCGCCAGCCGGGTGCGCGACCTGTTCGAGCAGGGCAAGAAGCAGGCCCCGTGCATCATCTTCGTCGACGAGATCGACGCGGTGGGGCGCCACCGCGGCGCCGGCCTCGGCGGTGGCCACGACGAGCGGGAGCAGACCCTCAACCAGCTCCTCGTCGAGATGGACGGCTTCGAGTCCAACGAGGGCGTCATCCTCATGGCGGCGACGAACCGCCCCGACGTCCTCGACCCGGCGCTGCTCCGCCCCGGGCGCTTCGACCGCCGGGTCGTCGTCTCCAACCCCGACATCCAGGGGCGGCTCGGCATCCTCAAGGTGCACACCCGCAAGACCCCCCTCGCCGACGACGTGGACCTCGAGGTCATCGCCCGCGGCACCCCGGGCTACTCCGGCGCCGACCTCGAGAACCTGGTCAACGAGGCCGCGCTCCTCGCCGCGCGCAACGGCAAGGACCGGGTCGAGATGGCCGACTTCGAGTCCGCCAAGGACAAGGTGAGCATGGGGGTGGAGCGGCGCAGCATGGTGGTGCCCGACAAGGAGCGCCGCCGCACCGCCTACCACGAGGCGGGCCACGCGATCGTCGCCCACCTGCTCCCCGACGCCGACCGGGTCCACAAGGTCACCATCGTGCCCCGCGGCCGGGCCCTGGGCCTCACCCAGATGCTGCCCGACGAGGATCGCCTCGGCGCCACCCTCAAGGAGCTGACCACCCGCCTCGCGATCTTCATGGGCGGGCGCGCCGCCGAGGAGCTCGTCTTCCGCGAGATCTCCACCGGCGCGGCCAACGACCTCAAGCAGGCGACCCGCATCGCCCGGGCGATGGTCACCGAGTACGGCATGAGCGAGATCATCGGCCCCATCGCGCTGGCCCAGGACCACGAGGTCTTCCTCGGGCGCGACTTCGCCCGCACCCAGGAGTTCAGCGAGCACACCGCCCGCCTGGTCGACCAGGAGGTCAAGCGCCTCGTCGACGAGGCCTACGACCGCGCCCTCTCGCTCCTGCACGAGCAGCGCGAGACCCTCGAGCGCGTCGCCGGCCGCCTCCTCGAGGTCGAGACCATCGAGGCCGACGAGTTCGAGCGCCTCGTCGGCCCGGCCACCGCCTGAGCGGCCGGCGAAACCCGCGAGGTTCCCGTGCGCTCCCTCGTCGTCGGCATCGTCAACTGCACCCCGGATTCCTTCTGGGCCGGCAGCCGCCGGGCCGCCGCCGCCGAGGCCATCGCGCTCGGCGAGCGCCTCGTCGAGGAGGGCGCCGACTGGATCGACGTCGGCGGCGAGTCCACCCGCCCCGGCGCCCCGCCGGTGGACGCCGAGGAGGAGATCCGCCGGGTGGTGCCGGTGGTGCGGGCGCTCGCGCCCCACGTCGTCGTCAGCATCGACACCGCCAAGGCCGCGGTGGCCCGGGCCGCCCTCGATGCCGGCGCCACCGTGATCAACGACGTGACCGGCCTCCGCGACCCCGGCATGGCCCCGCTCACCGCCGAGGCCCGCGCCACGGTGGTGATGCACATGCGGGGCACGCCGCGCACCATGCGCGGGCTCACCGACTACGACGACGTGGTGGCCGAGGTGCGGGACCGCCTCCTCGAGCGCGCCGCCCTCGCCCGCAGCCCCGAGGTCTGGATCGACCCGGGCATCGGCTTCGCCAAGACCGCCGAGCAGTCCCTGCTGCTGCTGCGCCACCTCGACGCCCTCGGCGCCACGGGCCTGCCCGTCCTCGTCGGCGCCTCGCGCAAGTCCTTCATCGGCCACGCCCTCGGCCTGCCCGACCCGGCCGACCGCCTCGCCGGCTCGCTCGCGGCGGCGGCGGCGGCGGTGCAGCGCGGCGCCCGGGCCCTGCGGGTGCACGACGTGGCGGCCACCCGGCAGCTCGTCGACCTCCTCTGGCACATCGACCACGCCGCCTGAACCCGGCCCCGCCTTGCCGCCCGCCCCGGGGGGCTGTAGCCTGG
>WGAH01000937.1 GCA_015489145.1 Deltaproteobacteria bacterium | reverse complement strand
TCGTTCGCCAACCCGGAAAGCGCTCGCCGACCGGGTGGAAGAAGGTGATCACCCGAAACTCCGAGGGGAACACCTACTTCATCTCAGAAACCACGGGCTGGAACGCGCCTTTTGCGCTGCCCTCGCAAAAGGCGGCCCTCGCCAGCCTGCCCGAGGACCGCAAGCGCTTTCCCACGGCCCTCTGGCTTCGGGACACCTTGCAACAGGGGATCCGTCGCCTGGCCTTGTCCGGCGAAGCCATGCGCCAGCCCGCCGGACCCACGCGAATGGACGGCTACCTGCCCGACGGTTCCAACCTGCCGTTCGTCGTCTGGCGGCTGAAGAAGGACAGCCCGGCGCGATTCGACCGCTGGGTTGCCCACGTCCGCGAGGCCCTGCCCGACATCCGGACCATCGACACGGCCGAGCGCCCCGAGGATCGCCACCGCTACCTCGTCGTGCGCTACCGGAGCGGCCTGGAGGCGCCCTCGTGGCTGATCTCCGACGGGACGCTCCGCATGCTCGCCCTCACGCTGCTCGCCTACAGCGCCGATGGAAACGGGGGGATCTACCTCGTCGAGGAACCGGAGAACGGCATCCACCCCCGCGCAGTCGAGACGGTCTACCAGGCACTCTCCTCCGTGTACGGAGCGCAGGTCCTGCTCGCCACGCATTCCCCGGTGATCCTGGGCATGGCGGGACGGGAGGACATCCTCTGCTTCGCTCGGGATTCATCGGGTGCAACGGACATCGTCTCCGGCCCGGACCACCCCCGCCTGAAGGCTTGGCAGGGCTCCCTGGACCTCGCCAGCCTGTTCGCCGCGGGAGTGCTGGGATGATCGATCTCGTCTGTCTCGTCGCGGACAAGAACATCGAGGCCGCGGTCGGCGGGCTGTTGCGCCGCCGGCAGCGTTCGCTGGGGATCCGGCCGGTGCACCTGGAGATCCACGTCCACCCACGCCGAGATCCCGGCTGCTTTCACGAGGGCCCGACCATGTTGGCCGGGCTGATCGCCGACCACGCGGCTCGCGGCCTGCTGGTCTTCGACCAGGCCTGGGAGGGCAACCCCCACGACACGGCTGCCAGCACCGAGGCTTCCGTTCGCGAGTCCTTCCGCCGGCTCGGCATCGCCGAGCGCGCGGCCGTCGTGGTCATCGAGCCGGAGATCGAGGCATGGGTGTGGAGCGCTTCACCCCATGTGGCTCGGGCGCTCGGGTGGGCAGGCGCTCGACCCTCCTTGCGGTCGTGGTTGGCGGATACGGGCCTCTGGCCCGACGGCCTCGCGAAGCCCCCGGACCCGAAAGAGGCCATGGAACGGGCGCTCCAGCGGCGCCGCATCCCGCGATCCTCCGCCCTGTACCGGGAGCTGGCGCACAATACGAGCCTGAAGGGATGCCAGGACGCGGCATTTGGCCGCCTACGTCGCATCCTCCAAGGTTGGTTCCCCCCGGATGGGGGAAGGGCCTCCGGCACGGGCTGAGGCCACCGCCGGCCCCTCTCACCCCTCGCGGGCGACGAGGGCGAGGAGGCGGCGGAGCCACAGGACGTGGTCGGCCATCGTCTCGAGGGAGGTGAACTCCTTTTCGCTCTCGGGGGCGAAGTAGCCGGTGCCGAGGTTGCCGATGGCGATGCCGGCGTCGAGGAAGGGGTCCACCCCCGTGCCGCCGCGAATCGGCTGCACGACCACGCGGTCGTCGCCGGCCCGGCGGGCCTGGTCGACCAGCTCGGGCGCGGCGGCGAGGCGGGGGCCCATGTTGACGTACTGCTCCTCCCAGCCGAGCTCGACGCCGTGGCGGGAGGCGAGGGCGGCGAGGTGCTCCCGGCGGCGGCGCATGCCGTCCTTCGTGAAGTCGCGCACCCGCACGTCCACCCGGACGCCGCCGTCCTCGGCGACGAGGCGGTAGGGGTTGGAGTAGCCGTCGCGGCCGGCGCTGGCCTCGCACTGCACGACGAAGCCGGGATCGCCGAACAGCAGGTCGTGCACGAAGGCGAGGGCGGCGTCCACCGCGCGGTCGCGGCGCAGCTCCGGCGCGGGTTCGAGGCGGGCCCACGAGGCGCCGCGGGGGCGGTGCGGCGCGACGACCCGCTCGACGGCAGCCAGGGCGTCGGGACCGTCGAGGATGGCGATCCCGTCGCACTCGCGGACGTCGTCCGAGGCGAAGGCCAGCACCCCGACGCCCATCTCGCGCAGCTCCGCCGCCAGGCGCAGGGCGGAACGGTAGCCCTCGGCCTTCGCGGTGGCGCCGTGGGTGTTCACCCCGCCGAGGCGCACGGCGACCGGGGCCTCGGCGGGCGCCTCGCCGGCCCACGGGAAGCGCAGGATGGCCCGGGCGGCGTTGAAGTTCTCGACGTTGACCTCGAAGGGCGCGATGCCGTCCACGGTGTAGCCGCGGCGCACCCCGTGCTCGCGGAGCACCTCGACGACGTGGGCCAGGGCGGTGAAACGGCCGATCTCCTCGTCGGGGCGGCCGACGAACAGCACCGGCGGGCGGTCGCCGCCGTCCTCGGCCGCCAGCCCGATCACCGTGAGGCACTCGGCCAGGCCGAGCTTGTCGTCGAGGCCGAAGGGGGCGTCGCCGGGACCGTGGACGAGGCGCTGGCCGAGGAAGGCGCGCGTCTCGGGGTAGGTGTCGACGCCGACGCGAATGTCGGGGTTGGCCGGAAAGGCGATGGGCGCGCCGTCCCAAGGGTCGGTGACGAGGAGGCGCGGCACGGCCCGGGTGCCCTTGGCGGTGTCGAGGTGGACCATGAGCGCCAGGGGCGGACGGTCGGCGCCGGCGCCGGCGCCGGGGAGGAGGGCGAAGACGTTGGCGAAATCGTCGAGGGCGACGGTGGCGCCGAGCTTTTCGAAGGCTGCCCCCACCGCCCGGGCCAGCTCGAGCTGGCCGGGGGTGGACGGCACGGCGTCGGAGGACTCGTCGCTCTGGCTGTCGATGGCGACGACGGATTCCAGGTTCTCCAGGCAACGACGGGCGATGGCCTCGCGGTCCGACATGCTCCCTCCACCGGCCCCGGCGGGCGGGCGCCCGCGGCGCGCCGGAAGACCCGATAATCGGAAATCGCGGCGGCGGCGGGCCGCCCCCATCCCGGAGTCCCCCGTGTCCCTGCGCGACCAGCTCCTCAAGGCCGGCCTCGTCGACAAGAAGAAGGTGCGCGAGGTCGAGCGCGACCTGAAGAAGCGGCGGAAGAAGTCCCAAGCCCGCCGCAAGAAGAAGAAGGTGCGGGAGGCCGAGGCGGCCGCCGCCCGCGAGGCCGCCGCCCGCGAGGCCGCCGCCCGCAAGGCCGAGGAGCGCCGCCGCGCCGAGGCCGAGCGCGCCGAGCGGGAGCGCCGGCGCCTCGTCCGCAACCTGCTCGTCACCTGGCGGGTCCCAATGCGCGAGGGACCGGTGCCCTTCTTCCACCGCTCGCCCGACGGCCGCCACGCCCTGCGCCTGCGCCTGCCCGAATCGGTGGCCTGGGACCTGCGGCGCGGGCTGCTGGCGGTGGCCTGGGACGGCCCTTCCCCCGAGCGCGCCGAGGTGCTCCTCGTCACCCGCCACGCCGCCCTGCGCCTGCGCGAGGCCGCGCCGGATCGGGTGCTGTTCTTCAACGAGACGCCACCCCCCGACGACGATCCCGCCGAGCGGCCCTACGGGCTCTGAGGCCGCCGAGCGGCCCTACGGACTCCGGGGCCCGCCGGGCAGGTCGGTCGGGCGGTTGGCGTTGCGGAGGGCCTCGGCGGGAAGCGCGACGCGGGGCAGGTCCCGGACGAGGGCCCGCACGGGGCCGCCGGCGGCCGCCAGCTCGGCGGCACGCCCCGCCCACGCGACGGGGAGCACGGCGAGCAGGGGGTGCAGCCGCCCGTCCGCCTCGGCCACGCAGGGGGCGCCGACGGCGAGCAGCGCGGCGACGTGGTCCGGGCCCAGCGCCACGAGGTCGCAGGGGGCGACGAGGACCCGCTCGCGCTCCCGGAAGCGCGCCAGCGCCGCGGCCACGCCGCGCAGGGGGTGGTGCCGGCCCGGCGGGTCGGGGAGGACCGGCCAGCCCAGCTCGGCGAGGCCGGGCTGGGAGCCGGAGAGGTGCACCGGGTCGCACCCCCCGCCCGCGAGCACCCGCGCCAGGCGCGCGGCGAGGGGCACGCCGTCGAGCGGGAGCAGCGCCTTGTCGCGACCCATCCGGCGGCTGAGGCCGCCGGCGAGGACGACGCCGGGGACCGGGGCGGAAGCGCGCACCTCCGGCGCGTAGCGCGCGGCGCCGGCGCGGGCCACGAACCGGGCGGGAGCGCCGGCCCTGGAGCACCGGGCGACCGCCGGCATTCGGTGGAGGAAGGGGCTTCGCGCGACCCCGGGAGGGGG
>WGAH01000936.1 GCA_015489145.1 Deltaproteobacteria bacterium | reverse complement strand
CGCCTGGACTCGGCGCTGCTGTCCGCCCCCCGGCGCTTCGACTGCTACGGCACGACCTGGCTGGGAGAGCACTTCTGGCGCGCGGCCCGGGGCGAGGTTCCGTGGCTTTCCGACCCGCTCGTGCGCTGGCCCGAGGGCCTCGACCTGCGCCTCGCCGACAGCTTCGTCTACGGCGTCCTCATGATCCCGCTGCGGGCGGTGCTCTCGCCGGTGGCGGCCTTCGACGCCTACACCCTCCTCGGCATCGCCGGCACCGCCACCGCCGGCTGGTGGTTCGCCCGCCGGGCGCTCGGCGCCCCGGGCATCGCCGCGGCGGCGGCGGGGCTCATCGTCGGCTTCAACAGCCTCGCCCACACCTACCGGGTCGAGGGCGAGGCCTACCTCCAGGGCGGCTTCTTCCTGCCCCTGTTCGCCGGCTGGCTCGTGCTGGCCGCCCGGCGCGACGACTTCCGCGCCGGGCTGATGGCCGGCGCCGCCTTCGCCGGGCTCGCCTGGTCGTCGGGCTACTACCTCGTCGACGGCCTCGTCGTGCTCGGGCTCCTCGGGCCCCTGGCCCTCGCCGGCACCCTCGGCGGCGACCGCCCGCCGTGGCGGGCCGTGCGGGGTTTCGCGCTGGCGGCCACGGTCCTCGTCGCCCCCCTCGCCTGGATGCTCGCCGGCGCCCTGGGCGGGGCGATCGCCGCCCGCTTTCCCGAGGGCCAGGACCCGCTCCTCAACGTCGCCCTCGACAGCGCCAGCCTGAGCGGCCTCCTCGTGCCCTTCCCCGGCACCGCCCACCTCCGGCAGGGGCGCATCGCCTGGCTCGGCGCCGCCGCCCCGGTCCTCGGCCTCCTCGCCCTCGCCGTGCGCCGCCCCCGCGAGGTCCTGCCCTGGCTCCTCGTCGCCGGCGTCGGCGTCGTGCTCTCCCTCGGCCCCTACCTGCGCCTCGACGACACCGACGCGGGCGGCGGGGCGCTGCTCCCCTACGCCTGGCTGGTCGCCCTCAGCGACAGCGCCCTCGCCTACCGGATGCCGATCCGCTTCCTCGAGGTGGCCTGGCTCGGCTTCAGCGCGGCCGCCGCCCTGTTTCTCGACGCCCTGCGCCGCGAGGGGCTCGGCCGCGGCTGGCGCGCCGCCCTCCTCGTTCTCGTGGCCGCCGACGGGCTGCTGTTCACCGGCTTCGCCACCGACGAGGCCCTCAACCCGGTCGAGGTGCCCTCGGCCTACGCCCACGTCTCGGACCGCGGCGCGCTGCTCGACCTCTGGGGACACGACCGCTTCCTGCTGCGCCACGCCGGCCTGTCCACCTTCTACCAGGTGTTCCACGGCCGGCCGGTGCTGGCCGACTTCACCCGGGCCGGCGACGCCCAGGCGGTCCTCGGACGCCGCCTCGGGCTCGCCTTCGTCGCCGGCGACCTCGACCGCGCCCGGGAGCTGCTCGACCTCCTGGCCGACCTGGGCGTGAGCGACATCGCCCTGCACCCGAAGTCCTTTCCCGAGGCCGACCTGCCGGCGATTCGCGCCGGGCTGGCGCGCCTGTGCGAGGCGGTGGCGGCGGGCACCTCGGAGGAGGCCGACCCGGTGGAGCTGTACCGCATCCGGCCGCGCTGGGATCCGGCGGCCCGGAAGGCGGCCTGGGCCCGCGTCCAGGCCTGGATGGAGGAGGGATCATGACCGCGTGGCTCGCGCTCCTGCTGGCGTCCGCCCCGGCCGCCGGCGCGCCCGGCCCGGACGCCGGTTCCGGCCCCGAGGGCATGCTCGGGCTGGCGGTGGTCGTGCCCGCCGATGCCGAGGAGGTGACCCTGGTGGCGCGCTACGACGACGCGGGCCAGGGCGGCGTCTACGAGCCCGTGCTGTTCACCGACGACGGCTCCATCGCCCTCGACCTGCGCGACGACGGCGAGTGGTGGGCGGTGCTCACGCCGCGCCCGGGCACCAGCACGGTTCGCATCGAGGGCACCATCGACGGGCGCCCGGTGGACCACGCCGAGGACATCGCCATCCCGGCGGCCTGGAACTCGACGACCTACCCGGCCACCTTCCTCGCCACCCCGGGGCCGGACGGCGCCTGGCGCCTCCAGCGCCTGCTGATGGGCTCGCTGCCGGTGGTCGAGGGGCGGCCCACCGGGGCGGGCCTGGCGGGCACCGCCGAGCAGCTCGGCCTGCCCCCGGCCCTCCTCTACCTGGCCTGGGGGCTGCTGTTCCTCGGGGTGGGCGTCACGGCGGCGGTGCGCGCGGCCGTGGTCCGGGCCCGCCGCGAGCTGGACGGCTACGGCGAGCCGCCCCCCGCCTCGGCCGCCTCGACCTCCTCCGGGGTCGGCACCCGGTAGACGTGGACCCCCGACAGGGCGAGGAGGGGCGGCCCGAGCAGCGATGCCATCGAGGAAGCCTGCGAGGCGAAGCCGAAGGCGTGGGAATCTCCGCGGTTCTCGATGAGCCACCGAATGAGGGCGTCGTCGACGACGACGGCGCGGAGGCCGCGGGCGCGAAGGCGCGCGAAGTCCGCGCGGTCCGGCGCCGGCTTCCAGGGGTCGGCCAGGACGCTCAGGACCGGGTCCTCGACGACGGCGGCGCGGAAGTCGGTGAACCCGGACAGGGCGCGGAACACCCCGGGTCCGTTCACCAGCTTCACGCCGGCGAGGGGCTGCGCCAGGACCGTCTGCTCGCTCAGGCCGAGGGGAAGCTCGGCCACCACCCCGCCCGGGCCGACGAGCCGGGCCCAGGCGGGGT
>WGAH01000935.1 GCA_015489145.1 Deltaproteobacteria bacterium | reverse complement strand
GTGCTGGGGGGAGGTGTACCTGTTCTCGGGGGACGTCTCGGCGGTGCCGGACGGGGGCTGGACGCCGGGCAGCGACGAGCTGGCGCGGTTCTACGTGCCCGAGGAGGCGGTGGAGGGGGACGACCGGCTGTTGAACCAGATGTCGCGGCTGGGCTTCGCGATGACGGCGGCGGACGTGAACGGCGACGGCGTGGGCGACGCGGTCCTCGGGGCGCCGTTTCCGATGATCGCGGACTCGGGGCGCTTTCCCAGCCTGGGCAATGTGCTGGTCTTCTACGGCCCGTTCCCGGCGGGGACGGGGGACCTGTCGTGGGAGGACGCCGACCAGGTGGTGTCGGGGAGCGAGGAGAGCACCGTGGCGATCGGCGTGGACGACACCCTCGCCCTGGAGCTGGGCGTCGGCCTGAGCGTGGCGGACCTGGATGGCGACGGGCTGCCGGACCTGGTGGCCGGGGCGCCCTCCCGGACCGTGGACCCGGAGCAGGTGTTGATGGGCGCGGTGTTCGGTTGGTTCGACATCGGCTCACGGGGAGACGTGGACACGACGGACGCCGAGCTCGTCATCGACGGGGTGTGCCTGGAGTGCGACGCCGAGCTCTATTTCGGGGGCGAACTCGACGCGACAGGGGATTTCGATGGCGACGGTTACCGGGATCTCGCTGTTGCGGGGGGTGAGTTCATCATGGAGGGAGGGAGCGGAGGGTGGAGCTCTCCGCGGGACGATGTCGGTTGGTTGTTCCTCGGGCCGTTCGAGTCCGGGTCGTACTCATCCACGGACGCGGACGCGGTGTTCGCTGGTGCGGATGGTGACGACTACTGGGCGATGCAGGTGAGCTTCGTCGGCGACACGGACGGCGACGGCACCGACGACCTGCTGTTCGCCGACAACGGCGCGTACATCGGCCTGTTCTCCTTCGCCACGCGCGGCTGGGTGGGCTGGTGACCCCCGCGACGCTGCTGCTGGTGCTGCTCGCCTGCGGGCGGGGCGGGAACGGGGGCACCGGTCCGGCGCCGTCGGGCGACGGGGCCGCGGCTGCGACCCGACGGTTCGGGGGCACTCAGCGCCGGGAGGGTTTCTTCTTCCGGCCGCGGGCCTTGCGCGCGGCCTTCTTGCGTTGCAGGGGGCGGGTCGGCGGCGCCTTGGGGCGGGCGAAGCCCTTGCGGCGCCGGTGGCCGAGGCCGGCCCGGGAGGGCGGGACGCCGGCGGCGATGTCGCGCAGGCGGGCGACCTCCTCGGCGGTGAGGGGCCGCACCTCGCCCCGCGCCATGCCCCGGATCGAGAGGGTGGCGAAGCTCTCGCGGCGCAGCTTGCTCACCGGGTGGCCCACCGCCTCGAACAGCCGTCGCACGAGGCGGTTGCGCCCCTCGGTCACGGTGATCTCGATCCAGGCGTTGCCGGAGTCGGTGCGCTCGACCACCCGCAGGCGGCACGGGGCGGTGCGGCCGTCCTCGAGCACGATGCCGCGCTCGATGCGGCGGAGCTTCTTGTCGTCGGGCTCCTTCCACACCTTGACGAGGTAGCGCTTGGGCACCTGCGAGGAGGGGTGGGTGAGGCGGTGGGCGAGCTCGCCGTCGTTGGTGAGCAGCAGCGCGCCCTCGGTCTCGATGTCGAGGCGACCCACCGGCTCGACGCGCACCGGCAGGTGCTCGACCAGATCGAGCACGCTCCGGCGCCCCTGCGGGTCGTCGCGGGTGGTGACGGTGCCGCGCGGCTTGTAGAGCAGGAAGTAGGCGTGGGGGGCCGGCTCGGGGATCGGCTGCCCGTCGACGGCGATGCGGTCGCGGCCGGGGACGACCGGGTGGCCGGGATGGTGCACCAGCTCGCCGTTCACGGTGACCCGCCCCTCCGCGACGAGGCGCTCGGCCCCCCGGCGGCTGGCGACCCCGCTGCGGGCGATGGCCTTGGCGAGCCGAACGGTGCCGGGCTCAGTCGGTGCGGTCATGGTCGTCCTCGGGAGGGGCGTCTTCGCCGAAGGGCAGGGTGGTCTGGGCCACGGGCGGGAAGCGCCGGGGCCCAGACCACCC
>WGAH01000934.1 GCA_015489145.1 Deltaproteobacteria bacterium | reverse complement strand
TCCCCACCCCGCGCCCCGGAGCCACCCGTGTCCGCCCTGCTCCTCGCCCTCCTCGCCCCGGCGGTCCTCGCCTCCAGCCACGACCGCTGCGCGGTCGCCGCCCGCTTCGTCGAGCTCACCCCGCTGCCGGAGGTCTCCCCCGAGGCCTTCGCCGGCCGGGTCGAGGTGCTCACCGCGTCCCGGTGCGCCCCGGTCGGGGAGGTCGTCCGAATTCGCGGAACCAGCGAGGCCGTGGCCGACCTCGCCGCCATCCGGCCCGGCGATCTCGGGCGATTCCGGGTGGAGCGCCGCACGAGCGCCGGTCCGAGCGGCGTGATCGACACGTCCTGGTGGGTGCTGCTGGAGGCGGAACGCCACCCGGAGCCGTGCCGGGTCCAGGGCACCTGGGAGGCGGTCGAGCCCGGCGAGCCGCCCGTGGCCCGGGTGCGCGTCGAGACCGCCACCGGCCCCGCCTGGCGCTGCCCGGCCGCCGAGGCGGGCGTCCTCGCGCTGCCCCTGGCGGCCCCGCTCGACGCCGAGCCGGACCTTCCCGCGCCGGCGCTGTTCATCGAGACGCGGGCGGCCTCGGGGGTGTACGCGGCGCACCGGCTCCGGTGAGGGAGGCGTCGCGGCAGGCGGGGGGCGCCAGGCTCGCGAGGCGATCCAGGTCGCCCGGTCGCAGCCGGATCGTCCAGCTCTCGATGCGCGCCGCCTCGCCGGCGCGGGTGGCCCGGACGACCTCCCGGATGCGCGCGCAGGCGTCGTCCTCGGCCACCTCGCCCCGGGCCCCCCGAAGGCGCATCGCCAGGACCGACCACGCGCCCTCCCGGCACCACCAGCGGGCGTCCGGGGGCAGCGCGTCGCAGGTGCCGAGGTCGAATTCCGGGGCCTGGTCGAGCCAGGCCTCGCTGGCCTGCCGCCACACGGCCGGGTCGGCGGGACGGCCGAGGTAGCGGTCGTAGAGCCCGTAGCAGCGCTCGATGATCGCCGGCGCGGCGTCGCCGGGGCGCCACCCCGTCCGGCAGTCCACCCGCCAGAGGTGCTGCAGGCAGTCCTCGGCGAAGCCCCCCGCCTGGCGGCAACGCTCCCGCGCCTCGTCGATCCGGCCCATCGCGAGCGCCCGCTCGGCGAGGACGAAGCGGCACTCGTCGAGCCAGGTCCCGGGCTCGAGCGCCGCGCAGGCGCGCTCGGCCTGGGCGACGCTGCCGGCGGCGTCGGCGACGGCCACCAGGCAGTCCCCCCGCGCCGCCTCGTCGCGAACCGCCCGGCAGGCCGCCACCGCCTCGGCGGCCCGGCCCGCCTCGGCGGCGCGCAGCGCCTCCTCGTAGCGCGCCGGATCGTCGGCCCCCCGGCAGCCCGCCAGGCCGAGGAGCAGCGCGGCGACCGCCTTCCCGCTCATGCCGCCCCCGCGAGGCCGAGGTCGGCGAGCTTTCGGGCGAACCCCCCGGCGTCGCCCAGGGTGTGCAGCACGCCGTCCGCCCGCAGCCAGCTCACGAGGCCCCCGCCCTCGACGGGCGCCACGAGGGCCGGGTCGCCGTCGGTGCGCCAGGCGGTCGCCGCCACGGGCCCGAGGAGCGCGTCCGGCGCCGGCCCGAGGCCCGGTCGCACCCAGCGACCCGGGCAGCCCCGCAGCGGCCGCCAGGTCCCCCTCGCCCGCAGCGCCGCGAAGCCCGGCGGCGCCTCGGTCCGCCCGAGGGCCCGGGCCAGCTCCGCCGGCTCGGCCCGATCGACCCGCCACAGGTGGGTGGAGCAGGCGCAGTCGCTCGCCCCGAAGCCGCGGGGCCCCGGCGTGCCGCCCCGCGCCTCGACCCACCGGCCCACCTCCGCCGCCAGGGCGCACTCGGCCCGGGGGTCCGCCGGCAGCAGCAGCGCCCAGGGCCGGCCGAGCCCCGGGTGGGTGCTCAGGGCGTCGACGTGCCAGCGCCGGGGCTTGTCGCGCCGCAGGTGCCGGGCCACGCGCTGCCACAGCCCCCGCCGGGCCGAGCCGACGTAGAGGTGCACCCCCGCCTCCAGGCGCAGCCTCCCCAGCGCCCCCACCGTCGCCGTGGCCCCGCCGGGAAGGGGCAGGGCGAGCACGTACAGGCCGCCGTTCAAGAGGCCCGGTCCCGGCGTCGCCGCGCCAGCCCGGCCAGCATCAGCAGCAGCCCCGCCGCCCCGGTCGGCGCGCCGCCCCCCGCCGCGCAGCCGCACCGCGCCTGCGAGCCCTTGCACGAGCCGTCCTCGCCGTCGACCAGCCCGTCGCAGTCGTTGTCCACCCCGTCCGAGCAGGCCTCGGTGTTGCCGGGAAAGGCGCCGGGATCGTGGTCGTCGCAGTCCGAGCCGGCCGGGTGCCCGTCGCCGTCCGCGTCGACGAAGGGGTCCTCCTCCGCGTCGCCGGTGTCGGCGGGCTCGTCATCGGGCGCGTCCTCTCCGTCCACGCCGTCGCAGTCGGTGTCGACGCCGTCCACCGCGTCGTCCACCGCGCCCGGGTGCACGTCCGGGTCGGCGTCGTCGCAGTCGTCCCCGTAGGCCCGGTCGGCGGAGCGGTAGCCGTCGCCGTCGGCGTCGTAGTCGTCGGCGCGGTCGCAGTCCGCGTCGACGCCGTCGTACCAGGTCTCCGTGGCCCCGGGGTGCACGTCGGCGTCCTCGTCGTCGCAATCGCCGTCCACCGGCGTCCACCCGTCGCCGTCGCGGTCGGCCTCCTGGTCGATGGCCTCGGGCCCGCCGTAGCTGCCGAGGTCGGAGCGGGAGCCGTCGGGGTCGCTCAGCGCCGGGTCGCCGGCATCCCGGCAGGGCGAGGTGGCGAGGAGGTAGAGGTAGTCGGCCTCCGGGTCGCCGTCCCGGGCGAAGGCGAGGTACTCCGGGTCGGCCGAGAAGCTTCCGTCCACCCCGTCGCGGTCGCCGAGCGCCTCGCCCCAGTCGGCGCCGTTGTCCCAGGCGTCGCAGTAGCGCACCTCGGCGGTGGCGCTGCTGCCGTCGGCCCGGAAGCCGGTGCCCGTGTTGCCCGCGGCGATGGCGTTGACCACCACCGCCCCGGGGGAGGCCTGCAGGTAGATGCCGTCGCCGTCGTTGCCGGCGAAATCGACGTTGCTGACCGGGTAGCCCCCGGAGGCGTCGGATTTCAGGTACAGGCCGGCCCCGCTGCTCGCCGCGTTCTCGATGAAGCGGTCGTTGTAGATGGCGTGCTCGCCGGTGGGCTCGACGAAGGCCGCGCCCCCGCCGAACTTGTCGGCCGTGTTGCCCCCGAAGTCGGCCTGCTCGGTGCGCCCCTGGCCGGCCCCCTCGACGTAGAGCCCGCCGCCCGTCTCGGCGCTGTTCGACCAGTACTCGTCCTGGTAGACCACCACCGTGGTCACGCTGGCGACGCCCAGCCCGCCCCCCTCGTCCGAGGCGGCGTTGGCGACGTAGTCGTTGTAGCGCGAGCGCACGTAGGCCACGCCGTCCACCCAGGCGCCGCCGCCGGACACCGAGGCGGTGTTGCCCTCGAAGACGGTGTTGGCGACCAGCGGCTGCTCGTCGCCCTCGCCGCCGAGGGCCAGGCCGCCGCCGAAGCCCGCCTCGTTGCCCTGGAAGCTGCTGTCGAGCACCTGCACCGTGCCCGACCAGGCGTACAGCCCGCCGCCGGAGGCCGAGGCCCCGGCGACGTTGGTGACGAAGTCGCAGCCGTCGATGTCGAGGGTCGCGTCGCTTCCGACGATGCCGCCCCCCGAGGAGCCGGCGAGGTTGTCCTGCACCGCGCAGTCGGCGGCGGTCAGCGTGCCGGTGACGTGGGCCGCCCCGCCCGAGCCGCTCGCCTCGTTGCCGCTCAGGGTCACCCCGTCGAGGGTGGCCTCGCCGGCCGCGGCGACCGCCAGCCCGCCGCCGTGGTCGGCGGCGTTGTCGGAGATCGCCGTGCCGTCCACCGCGAGCGTCCCCCCGGTGACGTACAGCCCGCCGCCGCCGCCGCCGGCCTCGTTCTGCTGGATCTTTCCGTCGGATACGGCGAGGTCGTGGTCGGAGGCGTAGATGCCCCCGCCGTGCCTGGCGGCCTGGTTTCCCGTGATGTTGGCCCAGAGCTGCGATCCGTCGCTCGCCATCCCCTCGAAGGCGAAGGCGCCGCCCGAGCCGCCGGCGCTGTTTCCGCTGGCCGTGCCCCACCACCACACGGCGTCGGAGTCGAGGATCGCCGCGCCCCCGCCGTCGGCCTCGGCGGTGTTGCCGGTGAGGTCCACCTCGCTGGCCTCGAGGGTGGAGTCGCTCACCCGCAGGCCGCCGCCCCGCCGGCTGGCGGCGTTGTCCTCGAAGCTCACCCCGTCGAGGCTGACCGTGGCGCTCGCCGCCGCCAGGCCGCCCCCCTCGCTGGCGCTGTTGGACTCGAAGCTCCCGCCGGTGATCTCGACGCTGCTCCCGCTGACCCAGAGCCCGCCGCCCTTGACCGAGCCGCCGGCGCTGTCGTCGAAGCTGTTGCCGCGGAACACGCAGTCCTGGAGCCGGGCGCTCGACCCGTCGGTCAGCGCGAGGCCCACGCCGTCGAGGGTGCCGGCGTTGTCCTCGAAGACGACGTCGACCAGCGTGATCGCCGAGGCGTCCACCGAGACGCCCTGGGCGCTGCCCGAGACCGTCATGTGGCGCAGGGTGACGCTGCTGCCGTTCTTGATGGTGAACACCCGCCCGCCGGGATTCTGGAGGACGAGGTCGCTGCTCGATGCGCCGACGATGCTCAGGGTGCGCCCGTCGACGAGGACGCCCTCCTCCCAGGTGCCCGAGGCGATGCTGATCTTGTCGCCGTCGGCGGCGGCGTCCACCGCCTCCTGGATCGAGGTGTAGTCGCCGCCGCCGGAGGCGTCGACGGTGATCGTGGCGGCGGCGGCGAGGCGAAGGGCGAGGAGGAGCAGGGACATCGGCGACCTCCGCGGGCCCCGGGGGAGGCTCGGGGCCCCCATCCTAGCCCGGTGGAGCGCCGGTGCCGTCCCGAAAGGTCCCGCCGCCGTAGAATCCGGGTCCAAGCACGGGGAATGCGCGAATGACCGGCAGGAGGAGCGCCGGCCTCCGGCCGGCATCCCCCGGCGGCGGGATATCGGCCGGGTGCGGGGTCGGTCCCCCGGGAGGCGCCCATCCTCACGTCCTGGCTCGCGCTCCTCGCCGGCTTCGTCCTCCTCGCGGTGGGCGGCGACCTGCTCGTGCGCGGCGCGAGCCGCGTGGGCCTTCGCCTGGGCATGAGCCCCATGCTCGTCGGCATGACCATCGTGGCCTTCGGCACCTCCGCGCCGGAGCTGGCCGCCTCCCTCGTCGCCGCCCTGCGCGGCACCCCCGGCATCGTGCTGGGCACCCTCGTCGGCTCCAACATCGCCAACCTCGGCTTCATCCTCGGCCTGTCCGCCCTCGCCGGCGCCCTGCCGGTGGACCGCCGCTTCTCCCGCCGCGAGGCCCCGGTCCTCGTCGCCTCCGGCCTCGCCCTGGCCGCCGTCGCCTGGGACGGCGCCGTCACCCGCGGCGAGGGGGCGCTGCTCCTCCTCGCGCTGCCGGTGGCCCTGCGCCTCACGAGCCGCGCCGCCGCCGGCGTCGGCGGGGAGCCGGGCGCCGGCGCCTCGCCGGGCCGGGCCGCCGCCGAGGTGCTCGCCGGCCTCGCCGCGCTGCCCCTCGGCGCCCACCTCCTCGTCGGCGGGGCCGTGGACATCGCCGAGGCCTTCGGCGTCGACGAGCGCGTGATCGGCCTGAGCGTCGTCGCCATCGGCACCAGCCTGCCCGAGCTGTTCAGCAGCCTCGCCGCCGCCCGCCGGGGCCTCGGCGGCATGGTGATCGGCAACGTGATCGGCTCCAACGTCTTCAACGTCTTCGGCATCCTCGGGCTCACCGCCCTCGTCCACCCCCTCGCCGGGGTGCCGCCGGTCCACGTCGACCTGCTCGCCGTCGCGGCGGCGAGCCTCCTCGCCGCGGTGATGTTCGTCACCGGCCGCCGCCTCAGCCGGGCCGAGGGGGCCGTGATGGTGGTGGGCTACGCCGTCTTCGCCGTCGTCGCCTGGCGTTGAGGCGCGGGCTCAGGACCCGCCGCGCTCGGTCGTCGCGGTGGTGCGCTCGAAGAAGACGACCTCGGCGATGGAGATCGCCGCGAACAGGCCGGCGATCACCCCGAGGGTGGCGGGCTCGTTCCGGGCGAGGTGACGGACGAGCAGCGCCACCGCCGCGCCCATGAGCGCGACCGAGAGCCAGACGACGGTCGGGCTGGCGTGCGTCCGGGCGCGGAGCCGGCCGTTGGAGACGGCCACCGCCATCGACACCAGCAGGAAGACCAGGCTGGAGAAGGTGGCGATGACCTCGAGGCTCCCCATCACCGTGAAGCCGAGGGCCAGCGCCGTGATCGTGACCACGGCGAGCCACGGCACGTCGGTGCGGTTGCGGTGGCTGAAGGCGGCGGGCACCCGGCGGCTGGTCGCCATCTCGGCGAGCATCCGGGAGGCCCCGAAGACCGTGGCGTTGATCGCCGAGGCGGTGGCGAGCATGGCGGCGACGTCCACGAGGAGGGTGCCCGCCCGGCCCAGCGCCGGCCTCGCGGCGGCGGCCAGCGCGTACTCCTCGGCCTTCACCAGCCCCTCGGCGCCGAGGTTGCCCAGGGCCACGAAGGCGACGCCGATGTAGATCAGCGAGGTGGTGACGATGGAACCGTAGATGCCCCGGGGGATGTTGCGCGCGGGATCGCGCGTCTCGAGCACCGCGTTCGTGATGAGCTGGAATCCCTCGAAGGCGACGAAGACCAGGGCGCCGGCCACGACGGGCGAGGCGAGGCCCTTGTCGAAGACCGGCTCGACGTTCTCGCGGCGCACGAAGGGGATGGCGGCGACGACGAACAGGGCGAGGAGGATGATCTTGGTGCCGACGATGATGTCCTCGGTGCGCCCCGAGACGCTGGCGCCCCGGAGGTTGAGGAGCATGAAGAACAGCAGCACCCCGGCGCTGAGCAGCGGCCGCATCGCCTCCGGCCCGCCGAGGAGGTGGGTGGCGTAGGCGCCGAAGGTGAAGGCGTAGAGCGACAGCGTGCCGACGTAGCCGACGATCACCGTCCAGCCGCCGATGCCGGCGACGTTGGGCGAGTTCGGGAAGGCGCGCTCGAGGTAGGTGAAGCTCGCGCCGTCGCTGTGGTAGGCGAGCGCGAGGCGCACGTAGGAGTAGCCGGCGAGGCTCGCGACGACCGCGCCGACGACGAAGGCGAGGGGGGCGGCGTTTCCGGCGGCGGCGACGGCGAGGCCGAGGATGCTGAAGATCCCGCCCCCGATCATGCCGCCGACGCCCATGGCGAGGAGTTCGGGGAGGCCGAGCCGGGCTCGGGATTCGCGCGAGGACGGGTCGGCTGCCACGGCCACCTCCACCCCACCTCTAATCGCGCGGGCCGCGGGCGTGATCCCGGTGTCGCGGCCCCCCCCCACCCTCGCCCGGGGAAGCGGCGCGGGGGGGCCGGGCGGAGCCTGGAACGAGCGGCGCTTCCGCCGAGACGGGTGGTCCTGGCACGCCGGTTGCATCGCCTCGTCGCGCCACGCGCCACCCCACCGGAGGACCCCATGAAGGCCCGTCTCGCCGCCCGCGCCCTCGCCCTCGCCCTCGGTGCCGCCATCCTGCTCGCGGACACCGACGCCGCGTTCTACACCTGCAGCCACGACCAGCCCATCGAGCCGGCCTACGCCTACACCCTCGACTGCGAGCGAACCGACGACCCGACCGTGACCGTGTCGGATTCCGGGCGGTTCGTCTTCGGCTTCGAGGAGGATGAAGCGGGAGGACTGGCCCCTGCGCTGCGCGTCGTCGAGGGCGACTTCGACCCCTGGGGCTACGAGGTGACCCGCTTCCACGACAATTGCAGCACCCGGCCCGGTGAGCCGGCGCCGGAGGAGTGCCTGGAGACCTGCCTCAACACCGTGTCGGGCGTGAGCGTCAACGGCGGCTTCACCCTCGACGGGGTGGACCGCGAACTCAACTGCGTCTCGGGCGCGGGAAGCGAGCCGCTCGAGCACTTCGAGCTCCTGTGCCTCGTCCTCGAGACGTCGGAGTGGAGCTGCGCCATGACGCTCGACGCCGAGGAGTAGCCGATGTCGCGCTACCTCTCCCTCAGCACCTTCCTCGTCGGCGCCGCCGTCATGGTGGCCGAGCTCGCCACCAGCCGCCTCGTCGCGCCCTTCCTCGGCACGAGCACCCCGGTCTGGGCCGCGATCATCGGCACCGTGCTGGCGAGCATGGCCGCGGGGCAGCTCCTCGGCGGTCGCCTGGCGGCGCGCTCCCGGGGGCCGGCGCTCCTCGGCGTCGTGCTGCTCGTCGCCGCCGCCTTCGTCGCCGCGCTGCCCTTCGTCGTGCCGCCGGTGCTGCGCGGCAGCCTGGAGCTGTTCCGGGCCGGCGCCTACGGCCGGCTGCTGACCGGCGCCGCCGTCGTGCAGGTCCTGCTCGCCTTCCCGCTCCTCGCGCTGGGGGCCGCCGGGCCGATCATCCTCGACCGGGCCGTCGCGCCGGGCGCCCCCGCCGGCGCCGTCGCCGGGCGGGTCTACGCGCTCGGCACCCTCGGAAGCCTGCTCGGCACCTGGCTCGCCGGCATCGTCCTCGTCCCCTGGCTCGGTCCCCGGCTCACCCTCGGCGGCTGCGCCGGCCTGCTGGCGGTGGCCGGAGCCCGGGGCCTCGCCTCCCGCCCGGCCCGGGTCGCCGCGACGGCGGCGACGGCGGCGGCGCTGTTCCTCGTGCCGCGCGGCCCGCTGCACCCGCGACCGGGGCTCCTCTACGAGGCGCAGACCCCCTACGACGTGCTCCAGGTGGTCGAGACGGCCCGCGACCGCCGCCTCCTCCTCGGCGAGGGCTACGCCGTCCAGTCGGTCTTCCCCCTCGACGGTTCGCTGCCCCTCGACGGGGTGTGGGGCTTCTACGGGGCCTCGGCCGCCTGGACGGCCACCGGCGAGCCGCGCGACATCCTGCTCCTCGGCCTCGGGGGCGGCACCAGCGCCCGGGTGCTCCACGCGCTCCACCCCGACGCGCGCATCGTCGGCGTCGAGCTGGATCCGGCGGTGGTCGAGGCGGGCCGGCGCTGGTTCGGCCTGCCGCCGGAGGTCGAGGTCCACGTCGCCGACGCCCGCCCCTGGCTGGAGGAGGACGACGGCCGCTACGACGTGATCATCGTCGACGCCTTCCGCTTCCCCTACGTGCCCTTCCAGCTCGCGACGCGGGAGTTCATGGTCGCGCTGCGCGACCACCTCGCGCCCGGGGGCGTGGTCATGCTCAACATCGGCCGCGACGGGGAGGCCCGCGAGGTGGTGGACGCCGTGGCCGCCACCCTGGCCTCGGTCTTCCCCCGGGTGCGCCAGGCCGACGCCGGCGCCGGCAGCAACACCATGCTCGTCGCCACCGCGCACCCGCGGGACGCGGGGCCCTCGCCCTTCTGGCGGGGCCGCCTGCCCGTGCTGCGCCCCTGGCGGGGCCAGGGGCCGGTGCTCACCGACGAGCGCGCTCCCGTTGAGCTTCTCACCGACGCCATCGTGCTTCGTCGCCTGCTGGGGAGGGCGTCGTGAGGCGCGCCCTCCCCTTCCTCCCCCTCGCCGCGCGCATCCCGGCGCGGGCCGGGGGAGCGCCAGAGGCCATCCCCGGCTCCCCGGGCGGTCCCCATGAGGCCGGCGCCGGTCAGGCCGCCTCCGGCGCGCCGTCGGCCAGGGCCTCGGCCAGGGCGGCGCGGAGGGGGGCCGCCAGCGCGCGCACCAGCCGCGCCTCGGGGCTGCGCGAGCGCCAGCCGAGGTAGTGGGTGCGGCCGATGCCCGGGTCGTCGAAGGGCAGCACGCGCACCCGCGCCCGGCCGGCCTCGACGGGAATCGCGGTCTGGGGCAGCACGCTGGTGCCCAGCCCCGAGGCGACCATCTGCACCAGGGTGGGCAGGCTGGTGGCCTCGTAGGGCGACTCCTTCGCGCCGGGCACCATGCACAGGCTGAGGGTGTGGTCGCGCAGGCAGTGGCCGTCCTCGAGGAGCAGGACCTCGTGGGCGGCCACGTCGTCCACCGACACCGGGCCGCGGAGGGGGTGGTCCTCGGGCACCGCCAGCCAGAAGGGCTCCCAGCCCAGGCGCAGGGCGTCGAGGCTCGGCCGCCGGGGCGGGTCGGCGATGATCATGGCGTCCATGGCGCCCGCGGCCAGCTCCTCCTCGCACACGGCGGTCTGGCGCTCGAGCCAGTGGACGCGCGGCGGGCTCGGCAGGCGGGCGAGGTGATCGACGGCCCGGGGCAGCAGGTAGGGGGCGATGGTCGGGATGACGCCGACCCGCAGGGTCACGGAGCCCGGATCGCCGAGGAGCCGCGCCGCGCCCTCCACCGCGTCGGCCGCCTCCACCGCGGCCCGCATCCGGGGCAGCATCTCGCGGCCGGCCCGCGTGAGCTGCACGCCCCGGGCGTGGCGCTCGAACAGGCGCAGCCCGAGGGCCTCCTCCAGCCGGGCGAGCTGGGCGCTCAGGGAGGGCTGCGACACCCCGCAGGCCCGGGCCGCCTTGCCGAAACCGCCCTCCTCGGCGACGGCGAGGGCGTACTGGAGCTGGCGGAGGCTGAAGTCGAGGGCGGCGCGGCGGGTCATAGCCTTCGCCTATCCAATCGAAAGGAACGTTGTCTTGGGCCAGGGCGGTCCAGCCGGTGACAGGAGGGGTGCGCCGCGACAGCGACGCTGACCTCCAACCGGGAGAACACCATGGACGACACCGCCACCCCCCGCCTGCCCCGCCTCGGCGAGCCGGCCCCGGACTTCACCGCCGTCACCACCCACGGCCGCCTCGGCCTCGCCGACTTCCGCGGGAGCTGGCTCATCCTGTTCAGCCACCCCGCCGACTTCACCCCGGTCTGCACCACCGAGTTCATCGGCTTCTCGCGCATCGCCCCGGCGCTGGCCGAGCGCGGCGTCAAGCTCCTCGGCCTGTCGGTGGACAGCGTCTACTCGCACATCGCCTGGGTGCGGCTCATCGAGGAGAAGTTCGGCGTGAAGGTCCCCTTCCCCGTCATCGCCGACCTCGACCAGGCCGTCGCCCGCGCCTACGGCATGATCATGCCCGGCGAGTCGAGCACCGCCGCCACCCGCGCCGTGTTCGTCATCGACCCCGAGGGCGTGCTGCGGGCGATGATCTACTACCCGCTGAGCACCGGCCGGAACATGGACGAGATCCTGCGCCTGGTGGACGGCCTGCAGGCCACCGACGCCCACGGCGTCGCCACCCCGGCCGACTGGAAGCCCGGCGAGCCGGTCATCGTGCCGCCCCCCGCCACCGACGAGGAGGCCGCCGCGCGCCTCGCCTCGGGCGAGTACGACTGCACCGACTGGTTCTTCTGCAAGAAGGCGCTGTAGCGCCCGGTATCGCGACCCCGGCCCGCCCTCGCGGCGCGGTCGGGCGTCC
>WGAH01000933.1 GCA_015489145.1 Deltaproteobacteria bacterium | reverse complement strand
GGGCCGGTCGCGGGCCCCGGGGCACCGACGTCGACGTGGTCCACGACCTCATGGTCCACGACCTCGACCTCCTCGGCCTGTTCCTCGACGGCCCGGTGCGCGAGGTGCGCGCCGTGGGCGTGGGGGTCGGCGGTCGGCAGCCGGACATCGCCGAGGCGCGCGTCGAGATGGCCTCCGGGGTCGCCCTCCTCGCCGCCTCCCGCGTCTCCCGCGAGGCCCGGCGCCACCTGCGCCTCGTCGACGAGGGCACCTGGTGGAGCCTCGACCTGCGCGCCCGCACCGCCCGCCGGGTGCGGTGGGGCGACGGGAACCTCGACGCCGAGGAGCTCCCCGTGCCGGAACGCGACCCGCTCCGCGACGAGCACGCCGCCTTCCTCGCCGCCGTGCGTTCCGGGGGGGGCTTTCCCTGCCCGGGCGCCGAGGCGGTGGCCACCTTGCGCCTCGCCCGCGCTATCCTGCATCGGATCGAAGCCTTCGCCGCCCCGGCCGGCTCGCGCCCCGGTTAGCAGCTTCGAACCGCCCCCACGGAGAAGCCATGAAGCTCGACGCCCTCGTCCGCCACGTCCTCGACACCCACCACGCCTTCATCAAGGCCGAGCACGAGCCGCTCCACGAGCTGATGCGCGAGGCGCCGCCGGAGGTGCGGGAGCCGTGGTCCTTCCTCCGGGCCGAGCTGCTCGCCCACCTCGACAAGGAGGAGATGATCCTGTTCCCGACCATCCTCCACATGGTCGAGACCGGCGAGTGCGCGGGCTGCGGGGTGGGGGGCCCCATCGCCCAGATGCGCGTCGAGCACGACCGCTTCGCCGAGCTGGCAAGCTCCGCGAGGCCGCCGCCGAGCTGGAACCCGCCGAGACCCGCCGCCGCCTGCTCGCCTTCCTCGACGACCTGTCGCGCCACGCCGGCATCGAGAACGAGCGCCTCTTCCCCGCCGCCGAGGCGATGGAGCAGGGCGGCGACTTCGACCTCGGGGCGCACCCGCTGGTCGAGGCCTGCGAGCGCGCCACCGCCTGGCACAACGAGCTTCGCAAGGTGATGACCAGCGTCGACCGCGCGTTTGCCCGCACGGCCCCCAAGCACGGCTTCGGCGACACCTGGGACGCCTTCTGCCGCGGCATGAAGGACCACATGAAGACCGAGGAGGAGGTCCTGTTCCCGGCGCTGGTCGCCCTGGCCGCCGGCGGCCCGCCCCCCGACAACGGCTTCGAGGGGCCGCTGGCCGACCTCCAGCACGAGCTGGCCGAGGTGCGCGAGCTCGCCGATCGCGTGCGGGCCGGCATCGGCGGCGCCAACCGCCAGAAGAAGAAGATCCTCGCCGCCCTCGACGAGCTGGAGGCCCACGCGGCGCTCGAGGAGGCCGTGCTGTACCGGGGCGGCATGGCCCTGCTGAAGCGCTGGACCGAAGCCGCCGAAAACGCCGAGGCCGCCGAAAACGCCGAGGCCACGGACGAGGGCGGGGCCGAGGAGGCCGGCGATGGCGGGGCCGTCGTCGAGGAGGTCGCCCGCGGCCCCGAGGATCTCGGCCCGGTCGTCGAGGTGATCCGCACCACCCGCGGCACGTGCAGCGTGTGCAACAAGGACGTGCCCGCCAAGGTCGTGCGCTACGCCGAGTCGGTGCAGCTCGAGAAGGACTGCGACGAGCACGGCATCACGCGGCAGCTCCTCAGCCGCGCCCCCGACTACTGGGCCGAGCTCGACCGCTTCTACTTCAAGGTGAACAGCGAGAACTACCCGCAGCGGGACTTCATCATCCGCATGACGGAGACCTGCAACCTCGACTGCCCGATCTGTCTCGCCAAGGCCAACACCGAGGACACGCCCGACCTCGACCTCTCGGGCCTCGAGGAGCTGCTCAGCCAGCGCCGGGGCATCAAGATCGACCTCATGGCCGCCGAGCCGACGCTCCGCAAGGACCTCGAGGACTGGGTGCGCCGGGTCAAGGAGACCGGCAACATCGCCGCGCTGCACACCAACGGCATCAAGCTCGCCAGCCTCGACTACGCCCGGCGCATCAAGGAGGCCGGGGTCGACGAGGTGTTCCTGCAGTTCGACGGCTTCAACGACGACGCCCACGAGGTGCTGCGCGGCCGCCGCCTGCTCGAGACCCGCCTCAAGGCGCTTCGCAACCTCCGCGAGGTGGGCCTCGCCACCAGCCTCATCGTCGTGATCGCCCGCGGCCTCAACGAGGAGGAGGTCGGCCGCACCTACCGCTTCGCGCTCCAGCCCGAGAACAGCCACATCCGCGAGGTCTTCTTCCTCGGCCTGCGCGTGCTCGGCAGCGCCCGCGACAGCCTCAAGCAGAACCACCGCGACCTCGTCGACATGGCGATGATGCCCGACGAGACGCTCGACCTCCTCGCGGCCCAGGAGCCGTCGATCAAGCGCGAGCACGTCAAGCAGTTCAACAAGTTCTACTTCACGATGCTCAGCAACTTCCGGGTCAAGAAGTGCCTGTACGTGCAGCACTACCTCGTCGAGCGCGACGGGAAGGGCGGCGCCCGGCCGTTCTCCGACATCGTCGACCTCGACCGCCTGGAAAAGGCCTGCGACCGCTACGCCGACACCCTGGGCCGCAACCCGCAGCTCGCCCGGGCGCGCTTCATGCTCGACATGGCCCGGGCCGGCATGAACCGCGAGGCGATGAAGCTGGCGATGGACCTCGTCAAGATGCAGGTGCTGCTCAAGCTGGGCATGAACCTCCGCAAGGTGCCCGAGCGCTTCCTGATCCTCGGCTTCATCACCGCCTGCGACCCCTTCAACTTCGACAGCCAGGTCGCGGTGAACTGCGGCAAGGGCGAGCTGAGCGTGGACGGCGGCTTCATCGACAGCGGCGCCGTCGCCAACGTGCGCCGCGAGCAGCGCTTCGACGCGACCGACCGCCGCCCCGGCGAGAAGAAGCGCCGCAAGGTGGCCGAGCGCAAGGCGGCCCGCAAGGCGAGGGAAGCCGATCGCCCCGAGGCGAAGTAGGCGACGCGCCGCCGTGGCCGGCCCCACCGCCCGCCGCTACCCGTACCAGCGCCTCGTGCGGATCTCGCTGCGCACCGCCCACATCGCCGCCGCGGCGATGGTGCTCGGCGCCATCGTCCACGCGGCGCCGGCGGGTCCCTGGAAGTGGGTGCTGGCGGGCAGCGGGCTCGGCATCCTCGCCGACGACTTCTACAAGTACGGCCCGGCCTGGTTTCGCTGGCTCCAGTTCTGGGCCGCCGCCTTCAAGGTGGGCATGGTGCTGCTCGGGCTGGCCTTCGACCCGTGGCTGGCGCCGGGGCACTGGGCGGCGCTCGTGGTCGGCAGCTTCATCAGCCACGCCCCCGGGCGCTTCCGCCACAAGGCGCTGTGGGGCCCGCCGGCGGCCTGAACCCTCCGGCTCACTCGGAGCCGGCGGCGGGCAGGCGCACGGTGAAGGTGCTGCCCGCCCCGAGCCGGCTCCGCACCTCGACGCGCCCGCCGTGGTCCTCCACGATGCGGCGCACGCTGGCGAGGCCGAGGCCCACCCCGTCCTCCGCCGAGGTCTCGCCGCGGACGAAGGGCTGGAACAGGTCGGGCAGGCGGTCCGGGGCGATGCCGGGGCCGGCGTCGCTCACGGCGATGCAGGCCTCGCCGTCCCGCGGGGCGGCGCGCACGACCACGGTGGTGCCGGGCTCGGAGGCCTGGATCGCGTTGCTCAGCAGGTTGCTCACCACCCGCTCCACCCCCACCGGGTCGACCCGGACGGGGGCCGGCTCGACCGAGGCGACGACGGCGACCCCGCGCCGCCGGGCCCGGTGGCGCTCGAGGTCCACGACCCGGCTGACCAGGGCGGCGAGATCGACGCGCTCGCGGCGGACGCGCTCCGCCCCTTCCCGGCTGCGCGCGAGGAGGTCCTCGACGATGCCGGCCATGCGGTCGAGGGCGGCGAGGACCTCGCGGGCGGCCGGCACCACCTCGGAGGGCTCGCCCTCGCCGCTGCCGAAGAGCTCGGCCTGGGCGCGAACCACGGCGAGGGGGCCGCGGAGATCGTGGGCGGCGAGGCCGAGTTGCAGGTGGACCTCCTCCAGGGCCTCGACCAGTTCGCGGTTCTGCCGCTCCACCCGCGCGAGCGCGTCCGGGCGAGCCGCCGCGCTCCCGTGGGCCTGCCCGCGGAGGAAGGGGCACGCTTCCCGCACCACCGCGAGGACCTCGCCCGGGCCGTCCCCGGTCATCGGCTGGAGCTGCACGTCCACCGGCACCTCGGTGCCGTCGGCCCGGCGCAGGCGACAGGCCCGGCGCGTCTCCGGGCGCCGCGCCGAGGGGCGGCGCCGGGTGGCCCGCAGGCAGGCGGCGCGGGCGAAGCGGGAATCCTCGGGCAGGAGCTCGTCGACGTTCCGCCCCAGCAGCGCGTCGGGGGACAGGCCGATCAACGCGCCCGCCTCCTCGTTGGCCGCGGTGATGCGCCCATCCTCGTCGACGAGGAAGGCGGGATCCGGGATGAGGGCCAGGACATCGGCGCGGTGGGGCGAGGCGAGCAGGTCGGCCAGGGTCATCGTCACCTCCGCGGCGCAGGCTAGCGCCCCCTCCCCCACCGCCCATGACCGCTCCCTGTCACGCAGGCGCCCCCCCAGTTCGCGCCGCGCCGCCGGGGCCGCGCCGGCCTCGATAGGGAGGGGGCGTGCGCACGCTGCTGATCTCCGCCGCCGAAGCCTCGGGCGACCGCCTCGCCGCGGCCCTCGTGCGCGCCCTCGGCCCCGGGGTACGGGCGCGGGGGATCGCCGGGCCGGCGATGCGGGCGGCGGGAGTGGAGCCGGTGGCGCGCGTCGAGGAGGTGGCGGTGATGGGGCTGGCCGAGGTGCTCGGCCGGCTCGGGGCGATCCGCCGGGCGCGGCGGGCGATGGAGGCCGCGATCGACGCCGGCGCCGACGCCCTGGTGGTGGTGGACGCCCCCGAGCTGCACCTCCCCCTCGCCCGCCGGGCCCGGGCGCGGGGGATGCCCGCCATCGGCTACGTCTCGCCGCAGGTCTGGGCCTGGCGCCCCGGGCGGGTGGACGGCATCGCCGCCTCCCTCGACGCCCTGCTCTGCCTCTTCGACTTCGAGCCGGCGCTGTACGCCGAGGCCGCCCGCCGCCACGGCACCCGGGTGCTCTGGGTCGGCCACCCGGTCGTCGACCGCCTGCGCCGGCGGCAGCGGGTGGACCCGGACCTCTGGGGCCTGCTGCCGGGGTCCCGCCCCCAGGAGCTGCGGCGGCACCTGCGCCCCTTCCTGGCGGCGGCCGAGCGCCTGCGGGCGGCGCGGCCGGCGGCGCGCTTCCGGCTGGTGCTGCCCCCCGAGGCCCCGGCGCCGGCGCTCCCCGACGGGGTGGAGGTGACGCGCGAGGTGGCGGCGCTGGCCGAGGCCCGCGGCGCGCTCACCAAGAGCGGCACCGTCACCCTGGAGCTCGCCCGCATGGGCGTCCCGGCGGTGGTCGCCCACCGGGTTCACCCGATCACCTGGATCCTCGGGCGGCTGCTCGTCCGGGAGGTGCGCCACCTCGCGATGCCCAACGTGCTGGCCGACCGGGCCGGGCGGCCCCCGCCCATGCCCGAGCACCTCCAGCGATTCACCCCCGACGCGCTCGCCCGGGCGCTCCTCGCCCTGCCCGAGCGGCAGCCGGTGGACCTGTCGGCCCTCGGCGAGCCCGGCGCGGCCGGGCGGGCGGCGGCGGCGGTGCGGGCGGTGGTCGAGGGCCGGCGATGAGGCGCGCCCTCGTCGTCGCGGTCGCGCTGGCGGCGGTGCTCCTGTGGCTGGCCGGCCACCTGGAGCTCGCCGAGGACGAGGCCTACTACTGGGTGTGGAGCCGCCGCCTCGCCGCCGGCTACTTCGACCACCCGCCGGCCATCGCCTGGGTGATTCGCGCGAGCACCGCGCTGTTCGGCGACGGGGAGCGCGGCGTGCGCGCCGGCACCGTGCTGCTCGGGGCCGCCACCCTGCTGCTCGCCGCCGCCGGCTCGCGCGACCGCCTGCTCGCCGCCCTCGCCCTCGGCACCATGCCGCTCATGGCGCTCGGCGGGCTCCTCGCCACCCCCGACGTGCCCCTGGCCTTCGCCTGGGCGCTCGGGCTGTGGGCGGCCCTCGGCGAGCGCTGGCTCCTCGTCGGCCTCGCCGCCGGCCTCGCCATGCTGTCCAAGTACACGGGGGTGCTGCTGCTGCCCCTCGTCGTCCTGGCCGACCCGGCGGCGCTGCGCCGGCGCGGGCCCTGGCTGGCCGCCGCGGTGGCGCTCCTCGTCTACGCCCCCAACGCCGCCTGGAACCTCGCCCACGACGCCGCGAACTGGGCGCCGAGG
>WGAH01000932.1 GCA_015489145.1 Deltaproteobacteria bacterium | reverse complement strand
TCGCCCGCCGCGATCCCCCCCGGGGCGCGCCCGGCGACCCCGCCGCCCTGGAGGTGCTCCGCGGCGAGGACGGGACCTGGCTGCTCGTGACGGGCCGCGTCGGCGACGGCCGCCGGGTCGCCGCCGTGCAGGTGGACGTGGGCGAGCTGCTCACCGCCCTGCTCGAGGCCACCCCCCGCGGCCGCGCCCGCCCCGACCTCGTCGTGCTGGACGCCACCGGCCGGGTGCTCCGGGGCTCGGCCCCCACCGGCGACGACGGAACCGTCGACCGGAAGCGCCTCGTGGCGGAGGTGCCCTTCCACTTCCTGCTCCCCGCCCTGCGCCTGGGCATGGTGCGCCTCTCCGAGACCCATCCCACCGACGAGACCCGCTGGGCGGCCAGCCAGTTCGTGCCCATCGTCCTCGCCCTGCTCCTCGGCGGTTTCGCCATCGCCGGCCGCGTGCGGGCCGACCGCCGCCAGGTCGAGCTGGTCGAGCGCCAACAGGCCTTCATCGCCCGGGTCACCCACGAGCTCAAGACGCCCCTGGCCGGCATCCGGGTGATGGCCGAGACCCTCGACCTCGTGGGCCTGGAGGGCCGCGCCCAGTCCTTCCCGCGGCGCATCGTCCGCGAGGTGGAACGCCTCGACCAGCGCATCGAGGAGGTGCTCACCGTGGCCCGCCGCCCCGAGGTGAGCGCCCGCACCCCGGTGGAGCCGGCGAAGCTCGCCGACGCGGTGGTGCAGCACTGGCGCCCGCGCTTCGAGGCCGTCGGCGCCCGCCTCGACACCGACCTGCGCCCCTGCGCCCCCATCGCCGCCGACCCGGCGCTGCTGCGGGACGCCCTCAACAACCTCCTCGACAACGCCCTCAAGTACCGCCGCCCCGACGTGCCGGCCCGGGTGCTGCTCCGCGCCGGCGAGTCGGGCCGCCACGTCGTCTTCGAGGTCATCGACAACGGCCTGGGCGTGCCGCCGGCCATGCGCCGCCGCATCTTCGAGCGCTTCACCCGCATCGAGGGGGCCGGGCGAGGCAAGGCCGGCGGCTACGGCCTGGGCCTGGCCTTCGTCGCCGAGGCCGCCGCCGCCCACCACGGTCTGGTAGAGTGCCTGGACGGCTTCGACGGGGGCGCGCGCTTCCGCATCCGCATCCGGCGCCGCTGAGCCCCGTCGCTCGGAGGAAGCCCATGGTCGAGACCCGCCGCCGAATCCTGGTCGTCGAGGACGACGAGAGCATCTCGCTCGGCCTCGCGAGCGCCCTGGAGCACGCCGGTTTCGAGGTCCGCACCTGCGAGAGCGGCGAAGAGGCCCTCGCCGCCCTGCCCGGCTGGCCCGCCGACGTGGTGATCCTCGACATCATGCTGCCCGGCATCGACGGCATCGCCGTGCTCAAGCGCCTCAAGGCCCGCGACCCGGACCTGCCGGTCATCCTGCTCACCGCCAAGGGCTCGGAGTCCGACCGGGTGGCGGGGCTCGACGCCGGCGCCGACGACTACGTGCCCAAGCCCTTCAGCGTGCTGGAGCTGGTGGCGCGGGTGCGCGCCCGCCTGCGCGCCCTGCCCGAGACACGCCCGCTGCCCGACCGCTTCGCCTTCGGCGACGTCGAGGTGGACCTGCGCCGCCGGGTGCTGGTGCGCGGCGGCCGGGAGGAGCGCCTGACCACCCACGAGGCCGGCGTTCTCGGCTACCTCATCGCCAGGCGCGGCCGCGACGTCACCCGCGAGGAGCTCCTCGAGAACGTCTGGGGCTACGCCCCCACCATGCAGACCCGCACCGTCGACAACCAGATCCTCAAGCTCCGCAAGAAGATCGAGCGCCGCCCCGCCGACCCCCGGCACATCATCACCGTGCACGGGGTCGGCTACCGCTTCGAGGCCTGACCCCCGGCTCAGCCGGCCAGCGCGCCGCCGTCCACCACGATGCTCTGGCCGTTGATGCCCCGGGCGCCGTCGCTGGCGAGGAAGGCGATGGTGTCGGCGATCTCCTCGGGGGTGATCGGCCGGTCCTGGGGGGCGCCGGCCTTGAGGGCCGCGACGACCTCCTCGCGCTCCTTGCCGCCCTTCTCGACGATCTGGGAGATGATCTGCTCGACGAGCGGGGTCTCCATGTAGCCCGGACACACCGCGTTCACCGTCACGCCCTTGTGACCGACCTCGAGGGCCAGCGAGCGCGTGAAGCCGAGGAGCCCGTGCTTGCTCGCCGAGTAGGCCGCGAGCATCGGGTGGCCGGCGTGACCGAGGGAGCTGGCGACGTTGATGATGCGGCCGAAGCCCCGGGAGGTCATGCCCGGCAGCACCTTCAGCGCGCACAGGAAGGCGCCGGTGAGGTTCACCTTGAGGTGCTCCTCCCACACGCGCACGTCGGTCTTGGTCACCAGCGAGGCGCGCACCACCGCGGCGTTGTTCACCAGCACGTCCACGGGACCCGCGGCCATGAAGGCCGCCTCGACGCTGGCCGGGTCGCCGACGTCCACGCGGACCGAGTAGGCGCCGATCTCGTCGGCGAGGGCGTCGATCTCGCTGCGCGACCGGGCCATGAGGGTGACCCGGTATCCCAACTCCTTGAACCGGCGCGCCGTCGCCGCCCCGACACCGCGTCCTCCACCGGTGACCACGACGTGCTTGGCCTTGGGCATCCTTTCCTCCGAATGGTCATCCACGGAGGCCCGCGGACCTCCTGTCCCCGCCCCATCCCACCGGCGCGGGCCCGGGGGCTCGCCCGGCGGTCCCGGGGCGGACTCATGCAACACCCTTATCCTGAAAGGGGTCAAGAGCCTTGCACACCGATGACCTTCCAGGCAAGCCCGACGCCGAGCCGGAACCCCCCGGCGGGCCCCGCCCGCCGGCCTCGCGATAGGGGTTTGCCGTGTTCCGCGACCCGATCCGCATCCGCCGCCCCGGCCTCCGCGACGAGGTGCTCGCCCTGGTCCGCCGGGTCTGCGCCGAGCCGGGCGAGCAGTGCATCCGCCTCGACGCCGTGGTCGCCAGCCTCGGGGTGCGCCTGGCCCCGTGGCTCCGCGAGGAGCTGGCCCAGCGCGGCGAGCTCGTGCTCGGCCCCCACCGCTTCACCAACCGGGGCCCGCCGGTGCGCCGCCGGGTGAAGCTCCTGGGCTTCGGGGTCGACCTCGCGATCCCGTCCGACCTCGAGGGCGGCATCACCCGCTTTCGGGACGGCTTCCAGCTCACCTTCGACGCCGGGCGCTCGATCTCGGTGGAGCGCTTCCTGTTCGGCGTCGAGCTGCGCCACCTCGACTTCTCCGGCGAGCGCATCTTCGTCGACTTCGCGGCGGCCCAGGACATCTTCATCGAGTTGACCTGAAGCCCGGGGGGGGCCACCCCCGGCGCGCGGCGGCCGGGGCCAGCGGTTAGAGCCGCAGCCATGCAGACGAACCGCTACCGCCCCCGCCACGCGATCCGCATCGTCACCGCCGCCAGCCTGTTCGACGGGCACGACGCGGCGATCAACATCATGCGCCGGCTGATCCAGGAGGACGGCGTCGAGGTGGTGCACCTCGGCCACAACCGCTCGGTGGCCGACATCGTGGACGCCGCCATCGAGGAGGACGCCCAGTCGGTGGCGGTCAGCTCCTACCAGGGCGGCCACGTCGAGTTCTTCACCTACATGCGCGAGCTCCTCGACGAGCGCGGCGCGACCCACGTCCGCATCTTCGGCGGAGGCGGCGGCGTCATCGTGCCCGAGGAGGTGCGCCTGCTCCACTCCCGCGGGATCACGCGCATCTACACCCCCGAGGACGGCCGCCGCATGGGCCTCGAGGGCATGATCGACCACCTCGTCGAGAACTCCGACTACGACATCCTCGCAGTCGGGGCGGCGCGCGTCGAGGACCTCCGGGCCGGCAGGCCCGCCGCCATCGCCCGGGCGATCTCGCTGGCCGAGGCCGCCCTCGACCGCCCCGAGGTGCTCCCGCCCGAGCTCGCCGCGCTGCTCGAATCGCTGCGGGCCGAGGGCGCGCGCCGGGCGCCGGTGGTCGGCATCACCGGCACCGGCGGCGCCGGCAAGTCCTCCTTCACCGACGAGCTGCTCCACCGCTACCTCGCCGACTTCCCCGACCGCCGCGTCGCCGTGATCAGCGTCGACCCCACCCGCCGCCGCACCGGCGGGGCGCTCCTCGGCGACCGCATTCGCATGAACAGCGCGCGTTCGGATCGGGTCTACATCCGGTCGCTGGCCACCCGGGACTCCCGGGGCGAGCTGTCCCGCGCGACCACCGCCGCGGTGGACATCTGCCAGGCCGCCGGCTTCGACCTCGTGATCGTCGAGACCAGCGGCATCGGCCAGGGCGATTCCGGCATCACCGAGGTGAGCGACGTCCACCTCTACGTGATGACGCCGGAGTACGGCGCGGCCAGCCAGCTCGAGAAGATCGACATGCTCGACTTCGCCGACCTGGTGGTGCTCAACAAGTTCGACCGCCGCGGCGCCGAGGACGCCCTGCGCGACGTCCGCAAGCAGGTGCGGCGCAACCGGCGCATCCCGTACGAGGTGCCCGACGAGGAGCTGCCGATCTTCGGCACCATCGCCGCGCAGTACGCCGATCCCGGGGTGGATGCCGCCTACCTCGAGCTGCTCCGGCTCCTCGCCGAGCGCTCCGGCCGCCCCCACGACAGCCGCCTGCCCGACCCGGGCACCCGGGTCAGCCCGCCGACCCGGCGCATCATCCCCCCGGAGCGCACGCGCTACCTCGGCGAGATCGTCGACACCGTGCGCCGCTACCACCAGCGCGTCGAGGACCAGGCCGCCCGCGCCCGCCGGGCCGCCCACCTGCGCGCCGCCGCCGACGAGTTCGGCGGCGAGGCCACCGAGGCCGGCCGGCAGCTCCTCGAGCGCGCCCGGCAGGTCTGGGACCGGCTCGACCCGGATGCCCGCGAGCTGCTCGACGGCTGGGACGACCTCCAGGCGCGCTACCGCGCCGACGAGCTGGTCTACACCGTGCGCGGCCGGGAGCTGCGCCAGCCCCTCTACAGCGAGACCCTGGCCCACACCCGCATCCCCCGGGTGGCCCTGCCCCGCTACGCCGACCCGGGCGACCGCCTGCGCTGGCTCAAGCTCGAGAACGTCCCCGGCGCCTTCCCCTACACCGCGGGCGTCTTCCCCCTCAAGCGCCGGGGCGAGGAGCCCAAGCGCATGTTCGCCGGCGAGGGCGGCCCGGCGCGCACCAACGAGCGCTTCCACTACCTGTGCAAGGGCGAGCCGGTGGCGCGGCTCAGCACCGCCTTCGACAGCGTGACCCTCTACGGGCAGGACCCGGACGAGCGCCCCGACATCTTCGGCAAGATCGGCGAGAGCGGCGTCAGCATCGCCACCCTCGACGACATGAAGGTGCTCTACTCCGGCTTCGACCTCTGCGCGCCCACCACCAGCGTCTCGATGACGATCAACGGCCCGGCGCCCATCCTGCTGGCGATGTTCATGAACACCGCCATCGACCAGCAGCTCGACGCCTTCCGCGAGCGCGAGGGCCGCGAGCCCACCCCCGACGAGGCCGCCGCGATCCGGGCCCACGCGCTGCAGGTCGTCCGCGGCACCGTGCAGGCCGACATCCTCAAGGAGGACCAGGCCCAGAACACCTGCATCTTCTCGCTGGACTTCGCCCTGAAGATGATGGGCGACATCCAGGCCTTCTTCATCGAGAACCGCGTCCGCAACTACTACTCGGTGAGCATCAGCGGCTACCACATCGCCGAGGCCGGCGCGAACCCGATCACCCAGCTCGCCTTCACCCTGTCCAACGGCTTCACCCTCGTCGAGTACTACCTGAGCCGGGGCATGGCCATCGACGACTTCGCCCCGAACCTGTCGTTCTTCTTCAGCAACGGCATGGACGCCGAGTACACCGTGCTCGGCCGGGTGGCGCGGCGCATCTGGGCGGTGGCGATGCGCGAGCGCTACGGCGCCGGCGAGCGCAGCCAGAAGCTCAAGTACCACATCCAGACCAGCGGTCGGTCCCTGCACGCCCGCGAGATCCAGTTCAACGACATCCGCACCACCCTGCAGGCGCTCCTCGCGCTCCAGGACAACTGCAACAGCCTGCACACCAACGCCTACGACGAGGCGATCACCACGCCCACCGAGGAGAGCGTCCGCCGGGCGATGGCGATCCAGAAGATCTGCAACTGGGAGTACGGGCCGCTCAAGAACGAAAACGCCCTCCAGGGCTCCTTCTTCGTCGAGGAGCTCACCGACCTGGTCGAGCGGGCCGTCCTCGAGGAGTTCGAGCGCATCGACCGCCGCGGCGGCGTGCTCGGGGCGATGGAGACCCAGTACCAGCGGGGGCGCATCCAGGACGAGAGCCTGCACTACGAGCACCTCAAGCACACGGGCGAGCTGCCGATCATCGGCGTCAACACCTTCCTCGACCCGCGCACCCTGGCCGAGGACTGGGAACCCGAGCCGGTGGAGCTGCGCCGGGCCACCCCCGAGGAGAAGCGCGACCAGATCCGGCGGCTGCGCGACTTCCAGCGCCGCCACGCCGACGAGGCGCCGGCGGCCCTCGAGCGGCTCAAGCGGGTCGCCCGCGGCGGCGGCAACATCTTCGCCGAGCTGATGCGGACGGTGCGGGTGGCCAGCCTCGGCCAGATCACCCGGGCGCTCTACGAGGTCGGCGGGGAGTACCGCCGCAACCTGTGAGCGCCCGTCCCCGCCCCAGGCCGCCGGCGGGTTAGCCTCGGGTCGACCGGCGCAAGGAGGCCCGGGTGAGCGCACGAAGTCCGCAAGTCGGCGACCGGATCGGGCACTTCCACCTCGCCGCGGAGGTGGGCGGCGACGATCGCGTCGCGATCTTCCGCGGAATCCGCCCCGAGGGCTCCCGGGAGCCGCGCCTCGTGCGGGTCCTCGCGGCGCGCGACCCCGACGACGCCGTCGCCGTCGACCGCCTGCGCCGCGCCTACGCCCGCCTGCGGGGGGTGGACGACCCGCGCTTCCCCGCCCCCGTCGGCTGGTACGCCGGCCAGGCCGCCCTCGCGACCACCTGGCTCGAGGGCGCCACCCTGGCCGAGGTGCTCCGGGCCTGGCGCCGTCGCCTCGCCCCCCACCATCCCGCCACCGCCCTCGACCTGGGGCTCGAGGTGGCCCGGGCCCTGCGCGCGCTCCACGCCCTCGACGACCCCGAACTCGCCACCTGGGGCAACCTCGCGCCGGAGCGCGTGGTCCTCGCCCCCGACGGCCGGGTCTTCCTCGACGGCCTCGGCGAGCCCCCCGGCGCCGCCCCCGGCGGCTACCGCGCCCCCGAGCGGCTCGCCGGCGCCTTCATCGACCCCCGCACCGACCGCTGGGACCTCGGCGCGCTCCTCGTCGAGCTGCTCACCGGCGAGCGCGTCGGCGAGGCCCCCGCCGACCCGGGCCGGGGGCCGCTCGGCCGCATCTCCCGCCGCTGGCCGGCCCTGGGGGCGGCGCTGGCCACCCTCCTCGCCCCGGCGGCCGGCGACCGCTTCGCCTCCGACGACGACGCCGTCGACGCGCTCGAAGCCGCCGCCCGGGCCGTGCCCGTGCCCCCCGACCGCCCGGGCCTCGCCGCCCGCATGGTCGAGGTGC
>WGAH01000931.1 GCA_015489145.1 Deltaproteobacteria bacterium | reverse complement strand
CTTCGTCGACGGTTCCGTCGCAGTCGTCGTCGATGCCGTTTTCGGTTTCGGCGGCGTCGGGGTTGACGGAGGCGTCGGCGTCGTCGCAGTCGCCGTCGTTTTCGGAGAAGCCGTCGCCGTCGTCGTCGTAGGCGGCGGTGCCTTCGTCGACGGACCCGTCGCAGTCGTCGTCGATGCCGTTTTCGGTTTCGGCGGCGTCGGGGTTGACGGAGGCGTCGGCGTCGTCGCAGTCGCTCCCGCCGTAGGCGTCGGCGTCGTAGCCGTCGGCGTCGGCGTCGTAGTCGGAGGCGCCGTCGCAGTCCTGGTCGGCGCCGTCGTACCAGGTCTCGGTGGCGTCGGGGTTGACGTCGGGATCGGCGTCGTCGCAGTCGCCGTCGTCCACGGACCAGCCGTCGTCGTCGAGGTCGAGGGCGTCGTCGGTGATCGTGGTGACGATGTAGTTCGCCGAGCTGCTGCTCGCGATGGCGACCAGGTCGACGGTGTCGTAGGTGCCGGTCACCGTGCCGTCGGCGATGTCGGCGACGGTCCCGACCCACAGCGCGGTGGGATCGACGGTGTTGTAGCACTCCCACAGCCAGGTATCGACGGTGGTCGAGATGGCGCCCGAGTAGCTGCTCGACCAGGTCGGGTAGCCGAGCGCGGTCATCACCGCGTCGATGTCGTCGTTCCAGCCCTCGTGGTCGCCGCCGAGCCACATGCCGCCGCCGGCCCGCGACAGGGCCTCGGCCTCGTTTTCGACCCACAGCCCCTCGTAGGGGTACGAGCTGCTCGACGCGCCGTAGTACGGCAATCCGTAGGAGCGCGAGTCCATGATCAGGTGCGGGCTGGCGAGGTGGAAGTCGACCAGGGCGCTGAGGTCGCCGCTGTCGTCGAGCCGATTGGAGCTGGCGCTCGAGGCGTCGAACAGCCACACCTGGTCGTAGGCGGTCGCGCCGAGGGCCGCGGCGACGTCGCCGTCGGCGGGCACGTCGAGGTAGTCGACGGTGTGGCCCATGTCGACGAGCACCTGGTAGATGTTCTCGCCGTCGTACTGCCCGGACGAGGCGCCCCAGTTGATGAACAGGATCGCGTCGGCGCGGGCGAGGGAGGCGCTGGCGAGGACGGAAAGGAACAGGCTCGGCGCCGGCATGGCTCCTCCGAAATCGTGAAGTGGTCGAGAAAGGGGCCCGTATCCGGAAGGGCCGGGAGCGCGCACCCGCGCCGCTGTCCCCGGGCCCCCGCCGGGGGTCTGGTATGATGCCGGCCCGCGTCCACCCGAGGGTCCGATGGCCGAACTTCCCGAGCACATCGCCGGCTTCCCCACCACCGGGCGGATCCTGCGCGGTCCCGCGTCGGATCTCGTCGAGCTCGACTCCGACAACGGCCTCAAGCACACCGCCATCGTCTTCCACCCGGAGTACCGCGACCACAACGGCATCAACGACGCCCTGGACGTCGTGCGCGGCTTCCTCGAGTCGCCCATGGTCACCGGCCTCATCGAGCTGGTGGCCCACGACCGCGAGCAGGGCGCCTTCGTCTACCCGACCGGGCAGTGCTGGTCGGTGGCCGAGGTGATCCGGGTGCTCGCCGACTCCGGGCGAGCCGGCGGCGTGCGCGCCGGGCTGGAGCTGATGTACGCGGCCGGCCACATCCTGATGGAGGCGGCCGACGTGGGGGAGGGCGAGGGGGTCTACTCCCACGGCGGCGTCACGCCCTGGCGCATCATGCTCAAGAAGGACGGGCAGGTCCTCGTCATCGGCCACGCCCTGCCGCAGGTCGAGATCCTGCTCTTCCACGAGGACCCGAACCGCGTTCCCAGCGAGGATTCCTTCCGCTACTGCCCGCCGGAGCGCATCGAGGCACAGGCCGAGGACCTCAGCAGCGACCTGTTCGCCCTGGGGCTCGTCGCCTTCGAGCTGATCACCGGCAAGCCCGTCTACGACGGCCTCGTCGACGACATCCGCCGCCAGGCCGCCCGCGGCGAGACCTCGCGGCGCCTGTTCCGGTTCCGGGAGCACCTCTCCGAGCCGGTGCGGGACCTCCTCGGCCGGGTGCTGCGCCCCGACCCCGCCGACCGCTTCGAGTCCGGAGAGGCCTTCATGCAGGCGGTGCAGCAGCTCCTGGGTTCGCCGGTGGCGACGGGGGACTCGCTGCACGACCTCATGACCCGGGTCTCCACCGCCACCCGGCGGCACGGCAAGCAGCTCGACGCCGCCAAGACGATGATGGCGACGCCCGAGGAGCTGCGGGCGATGATCGACGACGAGGACGACGACGAGCCGGCGGGGCCCCGGGGGCGCCGGGCCGCCTGGAGCCCCCCGCCGGCGGATCGGGGCGGGCGCAAGGTGCGGGCCGTGCGGCGCACCGCGGCGCCCGAGGAGCCGGCCGAGGAGCCCGCGTCTCCACCCGTGGAATCCGCGCGCCCCGAGCCGCCCCGCACCCGGCCGGCCCGCGGCGGGGGCGGGCCGCGAACCGAGCGCGCCTCGCGGTGGAGCCGCGGCCGGCGCAACGGCGGGCGCCGGGCGGGGCCGCCGCCCGCGGCCGCCGAGGAGGACCTGCCGGAGCCCTCCGACCTCCTCCAGCGCATCCGGTCCTCGGGCGAGCACCGGGCGAAGGGGGCGGCCGAGACCGGCGCCGCCGACCGGGTGGGCCTGCTGCTCCGCAGCCTCAGCCAGAGCGCCGACCGGGCGCCGGCCTCCGGGGGCGAGGGGGCTCGAACCGAGCGGCCGGTTCGCCGCACCCGCCGGGTCGTCCGGCGCGCGGCGCGGGGAGGGGCGGCGCCCGCCGTTCCGCCGCCGCCCGGCGGCGCCGCGCCGCGCATCCCGAAGGCCCCCGGTTCCCCCGCCGAGGCGCCTCCCGAGGCGGAGCCGTCGCCGCCGGACGCCCGGCCGGTGGTGTCCCGGGCCCCGGAGGCGGCCCCGTCGGATGCCCGGCCGGTGGTGTCCCGCGCGCCGGAGGCGGCCCCGCCGGATGCTCGGCCGCCCGAGCCGAAGCCGCCCGAGACGCCGCCTTCTCCCGAGCCCCGTCCGGCGACCCCGCCCCCGGAGGCGGCGAGCCCCGAGACGCCGCCTCCGGGCGAGGCCGGGGCGTCGAAGCCGGCGGTCGCGGTCGCGCCGACCGCCGAGGAGGCCCCCACGCGGCCGCACCCGGCTCGGGCCCCCGACCTCGGGCGCACCCCCGATCCGATCCCCTCCGGCGCCGGGCGCGCCGGGAGCGCGACCTTCCAGATCCTCCGGGGCCCGGGCGGCCGGGCCCCGGAG
>WGAH01000930.1 GCA_015489145.1 Deltaproteobacteria bacterium | reverse complement strand
CTTCTCCGGGGAGGAGCCGGCCCAGGGTGAAGCCCCGGTGGTGGCCCGATCGCTCGTAGGCGGCGCCGGCGGCCAGGCGGAGCAGCCCGCCGCTCCGGGCGTGGACGAGGTCCCAGCTCTCCTGGTGGAGGTGGCCGTGGAGCACGACCGCCCCGTGGTGGAGGAGCAGTTCCCGCACCGCGTCCTCCTCGGCCTCGTGCAGCCAGCCGGGGGGGTGGTGGAGCAGCACGACCGGCAGCCGGGCGCCGGCCCCGCGCAGCTCGTCGAGGGCCTCGCGGAGCTGCCGCTCGCCGAGGACGACGCGCCCTTTTCGGTCGTCGTCGGGGCCGGAGGCCCAGGCCGAGCACAGGGAGGCCACGCCGACGACGAGGCCGCCGAGGTCCCAGAGATCGGTGCGCCAGGGCCGGCTCGGCGCGACGGCCCGGCTCGGGCCCAGGACCTTCTCGGTGAAGGCGCTCCAGGCTCCGAGCCGGCTGGCGTACTGTTCGAGGTACTGCGCATTGCCGAGGATCTCGTCGGTGCGCGCGCGAAAGGCCTCGGCCTCGCGGGTGCCGAGGAGCGCCTCCTGGTCGCGCCGGATCCAGGGGGCGATGCCCTCCCGGTCGACGTCGTGGTTGCCCGGCGCCAGGTGCAGGGCGGTGCGCGGGTCGAGCTCGAGGACCGCCATCAGCGCCTCGACGAAGGCGCGGGCGCGGTCGTACTGCGCCGCCTTGCCGCCCCAGGCCACGTCGCCGGTGAGGAACACGCGCTCGGGGCGCGTCCCGGCCTGGTCCAGCAGCTCGGGCAGGTCGCGGAGCAGCGCAGCGAGGGCCACCTTTTCGCGGTAGTCCCCGCGCAGGTGCAGGTCGGAGAGGTGCAGGAAGGCGCCGGGACGGGAACGGCTCACGAGGGGCTCCAGGGTATCTCCGAGGTCGACCACCACGGCGGCGACCGCCCACAGGTCGGGGGCGCGAGGCGGAGCGAATTCGAGAAAGGCGCGCGGCCCGGCGAGCACGACGAACAGCGGCCCGGCGTCGGCCAGGGTGCCGCGGCGCTGGTTGAGCACCACCAGCGCTTTCCGCCAGGCATCCTCGGCCTCCTGCTCGGTGCCGGTCGCGGCTTCCACCCAGGCGACGGGAAGGGCCGGCGCCCCGGAGGCGCCGGGCGGGCGTGCCGGGGCGTCGGCCTGCTCTCGGGCGAAGCGGGCGAGCTGCTCGGCGATGTCCGCCGAGGGCTCGAAGCGCCGGAGGGGCGCCCGGGCGGCGAGGCGCTCGCGGGCCTCCTCGCGCGCGACGGCATCCTTCGCCACGACCACGGCGTAGGCGAACCGCCCCTCGAGGTCGTGGGCGGCTTCGAGGCGGTCCCATTCCCGCTCGCCGGCCGCTCCGAAGGTGGCGCGAACCCCCATCACGCCCCGTCCGGGTTCGCCGCGTCGCGCGGCGCCGGGACCGCGTCGCGGTAGAACGGGTGGATGTCGTACCAGGACGCGCCATTGGCGTAGGCGAGGATGAAGTAGTTGTCCATCGCGCGGCAGAGCGCGGGGACCTCGGCATCCGAGAGGCCGTCGAGGGAGCCGGCTCGGGCCACGCGAGCGAGCAGCTCGCCGGTGTCGCGAAACAGCGGGGCACGCTTGTTTCGGAGGTTGGCGATGGCGTCTTCGACGGCCGGTCGGCCGAGGGGAAGGGGGCGGCGCCAGGCGAAGCGGATCACCTCGCGCACGAGGTGGAAGAGGTCGCGCACGTGTCCGCCGCTGGCCAGGGCCAGGGCTTCCACGCAGGCCTGCCTTTCCTTTCCGAACAGCTCGTCGAGGTCCACCCGGCGCGCGAGGAGGGCGTCCATCGCCTGGATGCCCGGCTTGAAGGGCACGCGGCCCGGTGGACGCTCGCGGACCTTCACGCTGGGGAGCGTCCGGAGCCCTCCGGTGTAGTGGTCGGCGATGCTCGGGAGGAGGAACTGGAAGTACGGGGAGACCGTGTAGACGACGTGGCACCGGGGCAGGACGAACAGGTCGGCGTGCTCGGCGAACAGGCGGGCCATCGCCTGGTAGACCTCGATGATCCGGTTGATCGGCGCGTCGTAGCGGTCGAGGCCATCGACGAGGACGACGAGCTGTCGCTGGCCGATCGCCGCCGCGATGCCGTCGACGACCTCGTGGAGGAAGCGACGCAGCTCGCCGGGCTGCTTCTTCCGGATCCTGGCGAGCTGCTCCGGCAGGTTCTCGTCGTCCCGGAGCCGCGCCTTCAGCTGCATGCCGGGCACGCCCACGGAGACCTCGGCGTCTCGGCTGGCCTGCTCGACCTTGTCGAGCTTGTCGTTCAACCAGTCGCCGATGCGGGGCCAGATCGGGCGCTTGTCGGGCAGGTCTTTCAGGCCGATCTTCTCTTCGACCTGCTCACCGATCCCCCCGGCCAGCACCAGGGCGAGTTCCTCCCGGGTGAGCGCTCGCGCCCGGGCGTGGTAGGCACCCACGTCGAAGCGCACCACCAGGAAGTCTCCGGCGTCTTCGAGCCTGCGGGCGAGGCGGGCGAGCTCGGTGCTCTTGCCGGTGCCCCGAAAGCCGGCGAACAACTGGCTGCTCGACGCCCGTGGGCCGAGGCTGCTCATCTCGATGTGGTCGAACAGGTCGTCGATGGCGGGATGGCCGCGCAGGGGTCGGGTCTCGCCGGAGTCCGGGTCGGGAAAGGCGTCGAGGTCGACGTACAGCTCTGCAGCGGATCCAGCATCGTCACCGGTATCGAACCCCAGGGGTCGGTCGGGATCGCAGCGCTGGTACCACTCGGCGAGGAGGCGTTTCCGGCTTGTTTCGTTCATCCCCACTCCATTCGCCGGTGGGATGCCCGGCTCGATGCCGCCAGCCTATCGAAGGCCGCGAGGGCGCTCACCCCCGGTGGGACATGAACCAGGCGGTGAGGACGCCCTTGACGCGCCGGGTGATCGCGTCCCAGTCGGCCTCGGGTTCCTTGTCGACGGTGATGAAGCCGGGTTCGAGCAGCACCTCGGTCACGCCGGGGATCGCGAGCACGGCGAGGGCGACCTCGGGGGTGTCGGCGGGGGGCTCGTGCTCCTCGAGGTCGGCGCGGCGCAGGCGCACGGGGTACGCGACGTCGAAGGTGCGGTTGGGGATGAAGCGCAGGGCGTTGGG
>WGAH01000929.1 GCA_015489145.1 Deltaproteobacteria bacterium | reverse complement strand
GTTCCACCGCGGGTGCTCGATGTGGATGCCCTTCATGGTCCTCGGCGTCGTGTTCCTCGTCGCCGCCGGGGCGGCGGCGCTGTGGCTCGCCTTCGAGGTGCCGCACCTGCTCGCCCGGCGCCGCGCCGAGGCCCGGCGGCCGTTGCCCGAGCCGGAGCCGGAACCGGCCCCGCCACCGGCCGCCGCCGAGCCCGACCCCTTCGCCCAGACCCGCCGCCTGGCGGGCATCGAGGCCCGGCTGGCCGCCAGCCTCGCGGCGCTGCGCGACCAGGCGGCGCACCTCGAGGGGCGGGCGGAGCGCATCCAGAACAAGGAGGGGCGCGAGGACCTCCGCGCCCGCTACCGGGCGGACGCCCGCGCCCTGAATCGGCGGGGCGCGCGCCTCGAGCGCATCCTCGGCCTCGTCTGGCGCACCCGGGCCGTCGCCCTGGTGCGGCTGCACCTCGCGCTGACGGTGCGCGCCGCCCGCGCCGCCGCCGACGGCCTGGATCTCGACGGCGAGGCGGGGCCCGTCGATCCGGCCTCGCTCAGCCGCCGGGCCGAGGCCTGCGAGGCCGCCGCCGCCTCGCTTCGGGGGGCGCTCGCCGAGGTGGCCGCCCGCGCCGCCGAGGTGCACCTCGCCGTGCCGCCGGCCCCGGCCGGCGCCGCCGTGAACGCGGCCGATCGCGCCCTCGTGGACGCGGAGGTGCGCCGGGCGCGCGTCGCGCTGGGGCAGCTCCGGGAGGCCCTCGACCGCCTCGCCGACGACGTCGGCTACCTCGCGGATCGCCTCCGCACCCGGGCCGTGGTCGAGGAGGCCGTGCTCGACCTCGGCCCCGAGGAGGAGGGCGCCCGCCTCTCCGGCGAGGTGGACGAGGCCCTCGGCGCCCTGCGCTCCCTGGCCGAGGACGCCGAGCGCCGCCTGGCCGACAGCGCCCTGGACGACCTGTCCGAGGGCCTCTCCGAAGGACTCAACCGCCTGGAGGCCGCCGGCCTGGAGGCCCAGGCCCGCTACGATGCGGCGGTCGAGATCGAGCGCATCCTCGACCGCTACACCGGCGACCCGGCCGGCTGACCCCCACCGCGAGGCTGCCGCGTGCCCCGAGCCCCCGACCGCGTCGAATCGACTGTCCCACCGCCCTCCCCGGGCAGCCCCGGACCGGGCTCGCCGCTTCGCCTCGGCACCTTCCTCGGGGTGTTCACCCCCACCGTGCTGACGATCCTCGGCGCGATGATGTACCTGCGCATCGGCTGGGTCGTCGGCAACGGCGGCCTGGGCGGGGCGCTGGCCATCGTGGTCCTGTCCAACGCGATCACCCTGGTGACGGGCCTGAGCCTGAGCGCCCTGTCGACGAACATGCGCGTCGGGGTGGGGGGCGCCTACTACCTGATCTCCCGCAGCCTCGGCCTCGAGCTCGGCGGGGCGCTGGGCATCCCGCTGTACCTCTCGCAGGTGCTCAGCATCACGATGTACGCCTACGCCCTCGCCGAGACGGCGCGCTTCGCCTGGCCCGGGGCGCCGGTGGAGCTGCTCGCGGCGCTGATCATCCTCGGCGTCCTCGCGCTGGCCCAGCGCAGCACCGTGCTCGCGCTGAAGGCGCAGCTCCCGATCATGGCCCTCATCGCCCTGTCGATCCTGTCGCTGGTCCTCGGGGAGGGCGGCGGCGCGGCCCGGGTCCCCTTCGCCGGGGGCTGGGAGGACGGCGGCTTCTGGGCGGTCTTCGCGGTGTTCTTCCCGGCGGTCACCGGGGTCCTGGCCGGGGTGGGCATGTCGGGCGACCTGGCGGACCCCGGGCGCTCGATCCCCCGCGGGGTGCTGGCCGCCGTGGGGGTCGGTTTCGTCGTCTACATGGGAATCCCCGTGGTTCTCGCGCACGGCGCCGACCCGGCCGAGCTGCGCTCCGACCCGCTGATCTGGACGAAGCTGGCGCGCTTCGGCTGGCTGGTCCTGCCCGGCATGTGGGGGGCGATCCTGTCGAGCGCCATCGGCAGCGTCCTGACCGCCCCGCGCACGTTGCAGGCGCTGGCCGGCGACCACGTCGTGCCGACCCTGTTCTCCCGCACCGACGAGGCGGGGGAGCCGGTCTTCGCCCTGCGCTTCTCCGGGGGCATCGCCCTGGCGGCGGTGCTGCTCGGCGACCTCAACGCCGTCGCCACCGTGGTGACGATGTTCTTCCTCACCACCTACGGCATGCTCAACCTCGCCGCCGCCCTCGAGGAGCTGGTCAAGGACCCCTCCTTCCGGCCGCGCATCCGGGTGCCCTGGTGGGTGTCGCTGGCCGGCGCCGTCGGCTGCTTCGTCGCCATGGCCGCGATCAATCCCGGGGCGCTCCTCGTCGCCTTGCTGGTGGAGGGGGCGATCTGGTGGTGGCTGAACAGCCGGGTGCTCCGCGCCGCCTGGGGCGACCTCCGCACGGGGCTGTGGTTCGCCCTGGCCCGCGCCAGCCTGCTCCGCATCCACCACGCCCGCCGCGATCCGCGAAACTGGCGGCCCCACGTCCTCGTGTTCACCCGCGACCTCGAGCGTTCCCTCGGCATGGTGGAGCTGGCGGCCCACTTCAGCCAGGACCGCGGCATCGTCACCGTCGCCACGCTGCTGCAGGGCGATCCCCGGGAGCTGCACCCGGTGGCGGAGCGCCTCGCCGAGCGCAACGCCGGCATCCTCGACGAGGCGGGCATCATGGCCTTTCCCGAGGCGATCACCGTGCCCGACCTCGAGACGGGCTTCGCGGTGGTGGCCCAGGCCAACGGCTACGCGAGCCTCGCCTCCAACGTGGTGATGTTCGGCTGGCCCGAGGACGACGCCGGCCTCGCGCGCCTGCTGCGGGAGGTGCGCTACCTCGCCGAGCTCGACAAGAGCACGGTGATCGTCCGCCCCTCCAGCCGCCCGCGCCGTCGCGAGGACGCCGACATCGTCGTCTGGTGGAAGGGGCGCGAGCACAACGGCGACCTCATGCTCCTGTTCGCCTGGCTGCTGAGCCTCGGTCCGGGCTGGGGCGGGCGGCGCATCGTGCTCAAGAGCGTCGTGGACGACGAGGAGGAGGCGCGGGCCATGCGGACGAGCTGCCGGCTCATGCTCGACGAGATCCGCATCGACGCCCGGGTGGAGGTCGCGGTGCGCCCCCGCGACCGGGACGTCGCCGAGGTCATCCGCCAGCGCTCCCGGGACGCCGAGCTGGTCTTTCTCGGGCTGGCGATCCCTGGACCGGGCGAGGAGGCGGGCTATGCGAGCAGGGTTCGCGCCATGCTCGAGGACCTGCCCACGGCGGTGCTCGTCCGCAACGCCGGGCCCTTCCGGGGGATGCTGGTCTGAGCGGGGCGCGCCGCACCCGAGCCTCGGAGGATCCGCCCTTGACCCCGGACATCGTGCCCTTCTACCACGAGGGGACCGGCACGCTCACCTACCTCGCCTGGGACCCGGCGAGCCGCGACGCGGTCCTCGTGGACCCGGTCCTCGACTTCGACCCCGTCGCCATGCGCGTCTCGGAGGAGTCCATCGACGCGGTGGCGCGCGCCGTCGAGGACCTGGGGCTCCACCTCCGCGCCGTGCTCGAGACCCACGTACACGCCGACCACCTCAGCGGCGCCGCGGCCTGGCGGCGCCGGGCCGGGGTGCCCGTCGCCATCGGCGCCCGGGTGACCGAGCCCATCGCGATCTTTCGCGAACTGCTCGACCGGCCCGACGTGCCCGAGGACGGCTCCGACTTCGACCGCCTCCTCGCCGACGGGGAGCGCTGGGAGCTGGGCGCGCTGACCGTCGAGGTCCTCGCCACCCCGGGCCACACGCCTGCCTGCTGCAGCTACCGGGTGGGCGACGCCGTGTTCGTGGGCGACGCCCTGTTCATGCCGGACTTCGGCACGGGCCGCTGCGACTTTCCCGGCGGCGATGCCGGCGCCCTGTGGGACTCGGTGCAGGGTCGCCTCTACGCGCTCCCCCCCGAGACCCGCCTCTTCGTCGGCCACGACTACCGCCCGGGGGGCCGGGAGCTGCGCTGGATGACCACCGTGGGCGAGTCCCGGCGGGCCAACCGCCACCTGCGGGCCGACACCTCCCGCGAGGCCTTCGTCGCCATGCGGACGGCGCGGGACGCCACCCTGGCCCTGCCCCGGCTGCTCTTCCACGCGGTGCAGGTCAACATCGCGGCCGGGCGCCTGCCCCCGGCCGACGCCCGGGGCCGGCGCTACCTCAAGCTGCCCATCGACCCCTTCGGGAGTTGAAGCTCAGCGCCCCTCCCAGCGGCGAAGCTCGACGCGCAGGGGTGAGCCGGCGGCTTCCGGCCCGCCTCCCTCCGGGGGCAGGATGCGGGTGTGCGCCCCGTCGGGGGAGGCGGACCAGCCCGGCCCGGGAACCTTGACGACCACCTCCAGGCCGTCGGCGTGGCCGGTCCAACCGGCCTCGTCGGGCTCCACCGACCAGGCGGCGTCGAGCTCGACGGCCCGCACCGGCCCTTCCCAGGCCAGGGCCGAGCGCCGGATGCGCGCGTCGAGGTCGCCGTCCGACAGGCGCAGGGTGTCGCGCCGGGTGCGGGCGGTGAGCAGGGGCCCGGCGGCGCCGCCGCGAATGCGCGCCACCAGCCGGGGGCCGACCCGCCAGTCGAGGACGCCGCCGGCCAGCGCCAGGCGGGAGGGGCGGCCCTCGACCTGGCGCCAGGCGACGACCTGGCCGGCGTCGCGCCAGGTGTGCAGGGTCCAGGCGGCGGGCTCGGGCCAGGGCGGGCCGGGCTCGACCTCGCCGGCGATGCGCGCCGCCGGGCCGACCACCGGCGCGGCGGGCCCGGGGTCGAGGCCCCAGGCCACCACGGCGTTCCAGGTGGTCAGGGGCAGCGGTTGCTCGTCGAGGCGCGGCAGGATCGGGTCGGCCTCGTCGGGAAGCCCGAGGGGACCGTGCAGGAGGAACAGGGCGCGCGCGGCCCGGGCGAGGCGGGCGTCGGCCTCGACGGGGGGCGCGGATCCGCCGGCCACCGCCCAGGCGCGGGCGAGGACCGCGGCCCAGAGCGCCTCGGCCGCCGCCGCCGGGGGCACGCGCGGGGCCCCGTCGTCGCCGGCGATCTCGCGCAGGGCGCCGGGCAGGGTGGCGAAGCCGAGGGCGAGCCAGCGCTTCGCCGAGGGGAGGGCCGGCCAGGCGAAGCCGGCGGTGAGCAGGCCGGCGGCGCGGTGGACGGCGGCGGCGCCCCGGGCGTCGGCGCGGCGGGCCAGGCGGCTCGCGAGGGCCCGGGCGCGGCCGGCGAGGCGGCGGCCCGCCTCGGGGGCCGGGCGGCTCCAGGCCCAGGCGAGGGCGAGGCGCTGGAGCTCGGCGTCGAGGCGCGCCTCGTCGAGGCCGACCGGGTCGGAGCCGACAGTGCTCGCGTCGGCGAGGGGGGGCGCCGCGACCC
>WGAH01000928.1 GCA_015489145.1 Deltaproteobacteria bacterium | reverse complement strand
TGGCCGACGACTCCGGGCTGGAGGTGGCGGCGCTCGGGTGGGGGCCCGGGGTGCGGTCGAAGCGCTTCACCCCCGAGGCGACGGCGGAGGCCAACAACGCGCGTCTCCTGCGGGAGCTGGAAGGGGTGGCCGACCGGCGGGCGCGCTTTCGCTGCGTGATCGCGGTGGTGGGCCCCCGGGGCGAGGCGCTGGCCGAGGGGATCGTGGCCGGGCGCATCGCCGAGACGCCGCGGGGGGAGGGGGGCTTCGGCTACGACCCGCTGTTCCTCCCCGACGAGGCGCCGGGGCGCGCGATGGCGGAGCTGACGATGGACGAGAAGAACCGCATCTCGCACCGGGGGCGGGCCTTCCGCCAGCTCCCCGAGCTGCTCGCCCGGGTCGGGCTGGCGTGAAACCTCCGGGGCCGGCGGGCATCGGTGCTGCGTCCCCCGACCCCAGGAGCGTCCATGTCCCGCGTCTCTCGTCTCGCCCTTCCCGCCGCCCTCGCCCTCCTCGCCGCCTGCGGCGACAAGGGAGGCGACGACAGCGGCAGCCCCGCCGGCGGCGCCACCGACGCCGAGCTGGCCGCCAGCCTCTGGACCGAGATCGCCGACCACGCGAGCTGGGAGCAGGTGAGCGGCTGGGAGGGCATCCAGCCCTCGACCGACGGCACCCACGGCGACTACGTGCAGATCTGGGTGAACCCGGACGCCGCCGCCACCCTCGCCGCGGCGGCGGGCGGCGAGATGCCCGATGGCGCCGTGATCGTCAAGGAGGGCTACGCCGACGGGGCCGGCGCCAGCGTCAACGCCGTCACCGCCATGAAGAAGATCGCCGGCTACGCCCCCGACGCCGGCGACTGGTTCTGGGCCGCCTACGACACCGAGGGCAACGTCATGACCGCCGGGCAGTCGAGCTCCTGCGTCGACTGCCACGCCCTCGGCCAGGACTACGTGCGCTTCACGACCTGGTAGGCCCCCGGCCCCTGGCCGTGATAGCTGCACCCCCTTCGGGGAGTAGCTCAGTCTGGTAGAGCATCGGCTTTGGGAGCCGAGGGTCGCAGGTTCGAATCCTGTCTCCCCGATCATGCCGATCCGAATGGAACTCCCGGTTCGTCTACGGGCTGGGAGCCCTGGGGGTCGTGTTGGCCCGGATCCAGGCGGTGAGAGCTGCCTCGTCGAGCTCTCCCGTGGCCAGGGCCAGGATGGTGCGCACCTCGTCGACCTCGTCCGGATCGAAGTCCATGCCGTTGACGGCGAGGAACACGGCCACGGCGAGCACGGCGATGCGCTTGTTGCCATCCACGAACGGATGGTTGCGGGCAAGCCCGAAGCCGTAGGCGGCGGCGAGTCGGACCAGGTCGGCGTCGGGCTCGTCGGCATGCAGGTTTCGAGGTCGGGCGAGCGCGCCCTCGAGCAGGCCCTCGTCCCGAATGCCCGCGAGCCCGCCGAAGATGGCGATGGACTCCTCGTGCAGCGCCACCACGATGGCGCGGGTGAGCCAGCGGGGTTCCATCAGCGTGCGAGCTCGCGCAGCGCGTTCCGGTGCCGGCGCATGTAGTTGCGGCCCACCTCGAGAGCCTCGGCGAAGTCGGGGTCGTAGGGGGTCAGCCGGATGCCGTCCGGCGTCCGCACGACGAACAGGGTGTCGCCCTCGGCGATGCCCAGCTCGACAAGTGCGTCCTTGCCGAGGATGACGCCGAAGGAGTTGCCGATCCTGCGAACGGTGAGGGTGGTCTTCATGACCACGTTATAACACTTGGTGAACGCGGTTCGCCATCTCGCCCGCGGCTGCGGCTCCCAGTCCCGTCGCCCGGCGGTTCGATGGCCTTGCAAGCGGCCTCGACGACGCCGGAGCCGATGGGGAGGTTGCGGGCGGCGAGCGAGGCGGCGGAAGTCCACGCCGCCCGCGGCCGGGTTCTCGCCGGTGCCGACGCCGTCGAGGACGGGTCCAAGCCACGGGAGGGGTGGTGGGCGAGGTTCCGCCGGCGACCGGGCTACCTTGCCGCGCGCCGGACATCGTAGGCATCGATGGCCTGGTCGTAGGACAGCAGCGCCAGGTCCTCATCTCCCGCTACGACTTCTGGAAGGACGTGTGGCGACTGGAGCGCCTGGTCGACGCTGGCTTGGCGGAAGCCGGGGCGGCTCGCGTGGTCGGATCGCGCTGGCGCGGGCACGACCCGAGGGCGCGACAGGCCCATCGACCGTCGAGGGGAATACGTCGTCCGGTGGAAGCGCTACTCGGAGCCCGCTCCGGGGGTGGCGTTTCGGAGCCTGGTCCTCCAGGTGGGTGGGTAGTTCACGACGGGCGCGGCGGGGCGATCGCGCTGTCGCCGGAGTGGGTGAACGGGGTTCACCCGTCGAGGTCAACCCCCTCGCCCTGCCCGGCGGCCTGGGAGCCAGCATCCCCCTCGTCCAGTGGGGCGAGGTCGGCTTCCGCAACGACGGCGGGCTGCTCGTCCTCACCGTCCCGCTCGGCGCGGTCGCCTGGCTCCGCGACAAGCTCGGCGCCGCCCTCGTCCACGGCCCCGTGGAGCACCTCAGCATCGACGGCACCGCCCGCGTCGCCGACTGCTGGGTCCACCTCCGCCCCGGCATGCGCGCCAGCTTCCCGCTGGGCGTGCTCGGCGAGGTCGGGGTGGAGGCGGGGTAGGCGCAGCCGTACCGACGTGGGAGCGAGGCAATCCGCAGTCCTCCAGCAGGTTGCTCGACTGGTGCGTCCATCGTAGGCAGGCTGTCGTGATACCTGCCCGTATGCTGCCG
>WGAH01000927.1 GCA_015489145.1 Deltaproteobacteria bacterium | reverse complement strand
GCGGCGCGCCCGGGCGACGGCGCGACTTCGTCGACTGGGAGCGCTACCGCGCCGTCGCCCGGGCGCGCCGCCTCGCCCTCGACGTCGGCGTCGAGACCACCCGCGGCTGCCCCCACCGCTGCGCCTACTGCAACTACCCGAAGCTCAACGGCCGGCGGCTCCGCCGCAAGCCGCCGGCCGTGGTGCTCGACGAGATCGAGGCGCTGGTCGCGCGCCACGGCGTCCGCCGCTTCAGCTTCACCGACAGCCGCTTCGGCCTCGACCCGCGCCACGGCCGCGCGATTTGCGAGGGCCTCGTCGAGCGCCGCCTCCCGGTGAGCTGGACCGCCTGGATCGGCCCCCGGCAGGCCACCCCGGACACCCTGCGCCTCATGCGCGCGGCCGGCTGCCGGCGCGTCGGCATCTCCGCCGACGGGCTCCTCGAGCCGAGCCTGCGCCGCATGGGCAAGGACGCCCGCACGCGCGACATCGTGCGGTCGGTGGACGCCGTGCGCCGGGTGCCCGGGCTCAAGGCGGCGTGGAGCTTCTTCTGCACGCCGCCCGCCACCTCGCGCCGGGAGCAGCTCGCCCTGCTCGGCGCCTGGTTCGCGATTCACGGCGCCATGCCGGGCCGGGGGCGCATGCTGCTGACCTGGTGCCGGGTCGAGGAGGGCACCGACTTCGAGCGCATCGCCCGCGAGGACGGCGTGCTCCCCGACGACGCCGACCTGCTGCCCGACGACCCGGAAGGGCTGGCGCGCCTGTTCTACGTCGCCCCGGGCTTCGAGGGCTGGTCGCGCTTCTGGGACCGCTTCCTCGACGCCGAGATGGCCGCCCGCGTCGCCGCCGGGCGCCTGAGCCGGGCGCTCGGGCGGGTCGGGATCCGCACCCGCGACCTCACCCCCGGCCACCTGCGCGGCCAGCAGGCCGCCGCGGCGCGGTGAACGCGGCTACTTGCCGCCCTTGTCGCCGCCCTTGCCGATGATCGTGCGGCCGCCGATGCGGACGCCCCGCGCGCCGACCTCGACGCCCTTGGCCCCGCCGACGCGCACGCCCTTGACCTCGTCGGTGGCGCCGACGACCACGCCCTTGTCGCCGCCGACCTCGACGCCCTTGACCTCGTCGGTGGCGCCGATGACCACGCCCTTGTCGCCGCCGACCTTCACGCCGCGGTCGTCCCCGTCGCGGCCGACGTGGACGCCGTACTCGTCGCCGACGTGGATGCCCTTTTGCGTCTCGTCCCCGGCGGCGCTGCCCGCGCCGGCGGCGCCCTCGGCGGTCGCGCCCCCGGCGGTCGCGCCCCCGGCGGTCGCGCCCTCGGCCTGCGCCTGGTCGGTTCGCGCCTTGTCGGCCTCCCCGGCCTCGGCCGGGCCGGCGACCTCCTCGGGGTGGAGGAAGGCCCGGATCGCGGCGCCGGCGCGGTCGCAGCCGGGCTGGGTCGCGAGGATCAGCAGGAACGGGGCGAGGATCATGGGAGCCTCCTCTGCGATGGGCGAACTCAGGCCCCGAGCGCCGGCCACTTCCGCCAGCGGTCGTCGGGCGCGTAGTCGGTGAACATCGGGTGGTCGTCCACGGCGGCCCGGGCGCGGGCGTGGGCGAGCCAGATGCCGTACTCGGCCGGGTGGGCCCGCAGCCAGGGCTCGGCGGCCTCGGCGAGGAAGCGGCGCATCAGCTCGGCCGGGTCGTCGCCCCACAGGGGCTCGCCGAAGGTGCAGACGTTCGGGCCGTCGTCGGGGCAGGCGTTGAAGGTGGGCACGATGGCCGCGCCGGTGCGGGCCGCCATGCGGAAGGCGCCCGGGTTGAGCAGGGCCTCGCGCCCGAGGTAGGGCACGCGCACGAAGCGGTTGCCGATGCGCCCGTCGTAGGCGATGCCGACGAGCTCGTTGCGCTCGAGGCAGCGAAACAGGTGCCGGACGGTGGTGCGAAGCGTGATGAAGCTGGCGGGAAGCCGATCCTCGGCGGCCTCCCGCGCTTCCCGCACCGCCGCCCGCCAGCGGTTGTGGCCGAAGACCTCGGGGTGGGCCGCCGCCACCGCGTCGGGGGCCAGGCCCCGGGCGGCGTACTGGGTGTAGCGGTAGCCGCCCAGCGACACGGCGGCGATCATCATCATCACGTTGCCGGCATGGGGCAGCAGCAGGATCGCCCCGCGCCCCCGCGCCAGGGCGGCGTCGACGTGCTCGGTGCCCTCCATCACCATGAAGTGCCGCACCGTGGTCGCGTCGACCTTGCCGAGGAGCAGCTCCTCGGTGTGGACGCGAAAGGCGATGCGGTAGGCCCGCCGCACGGTCTCCTCGTCGGCGGCCCCGAAGCAGCGGCGCAGCTCGTCGCGCATTCGCGCCTTCTGCCGGCGGGCCGCGGCGTACTGGAGGCGCCAGGCCCCGTAGAGGCGGGCGACCTGCTCGGGGCGCGCCGGGTCGAGGAGCTCGCGCAGCTTGACCCAGAAGGCCCAGCGGGCGAGGTCGCCGGGGAGGCTGCGCCAGGCGGGCGGACGCGCGGGGGGGGACTCGGTGGGGTTCGGCTTCACGGCGGGAAGGTAGCACCGCCGCCGCGAGC
>WGAH01000926.1 GCA_015489145.1 Deltaproteobacteria bacterium | reverse complement strand
TTCCGGGGGAGGTGCCGGAGACGGGCCTGCCCGAGATCGCCTTCGCCGGGCGGTCCAACGTCGGCAAGTCCAGCGCGATCAACGCGCTCCTCGGCGTGCGCGGCGCCGCCCGGGTCAGCGGCCGCCCCGGGCGCACCCAGGCGATCAACCTGTTCCGGGTGGACGACCGGCTCTGCTTCGTCGACCTGCCCGGCTACGGCTTCGCCCGCGTGCCCGAAGCGGTGCGCCTGGGCTGGAAGGCCCTCGTCGAGGGCTACCTCGGCGGGCGCGAGGCCCTCCGCCTCGTCGTCGTGCTCGTCGACGCCCGGCTGCCCGCCCAGGACCTCGACCGGGCGCTGCTGTCCGGCCTGGACGCCGGCGGCCTGCCCCGGGTCGTGGTCGCGACCAAGGCCGACAAGCTCTCGCGCTCCCGCCTGAAGCCGCGCCTGGCCGAGCTCGCCGGGCAGCTCGGCGAGGCCGAGGTGCTGCCCTTCTCGTCCCGCACGCGCACGGGGGTGGACGCCCTGTGGGCCCGCATACGCGCCGCCGCCGGGATCGGCTGAGCGCCGAGGCGCCCGGTCAGTAGGGGTTGCCCGGCACCCGCACGATGATGTCCTGGGTGTCGAGGAGCACCGAGTCGTCGCCGACGACGTTGAGGGTGAGCTTGTAGAGCTGGTCCTCGGTGGTGGCCGGCACGACGCCCCGGAAGTTGAGGGTGAAGTCGATGACCTGGGTGCCCGCGTTCGGGTCGATGTCGGTGTATTCCTCGGGGTCGATGCCGGTGACGAAGCCCCACTCGTCGCCGTCGATGACCAGCGAGACGGTGCTGAACTTGATCGAGCTGACGAGGTCGGTGACGGCGCTGACGATGCTGCTGCGGAAGGTGCTGCTGCTGCCGTTCCAGGTGAAGGCGAGCTCGGTGTCGGGCACCCCGTCGCCGTCGGTGTCGGCGAAGGAGTTGGTGTCGGAGGCCAGCGCCTTCATCTGGGGGATCGGCAGGCTGGAGCTGGCGCCGACGCCGATGAGGTAGGCGCCGAGGTCGGTGGCCGCCGCCACCACGTCGGAGCTGCCGGCATCGAGGGGGCAGCCCCCGGGGGTGCCGTAGCCGGCGTCCGGGTCGCGCATGTAGTTGTCGGTGGCGTAGATCAGCACGGGAAGCGCGTAGTCGCGGAAGCCGAAGCCGCCGAGGGTGCCGCCGCCGGACATGCTGCTGTCGTAGGCCTCGCCGCCGGTGCCGCCGAAGGGATCGGAGCTGCTGGCGATGAACGGGAGGATGTCGGTGCTGGTGGTGTAGGCCCCGTCGCAGTTCTGGTCGTAGCCGGCGCCGGTGAGGCCCTGGTAGAGCGCCTCCATCGAGCCCTCGGGGCCGTCGGAGCCGCCGTGGCAGCAGACCCCCGCGTTGAGCAGGCTCTGGATCGAGCCGGAGTCGTCGGTGATCTGGCTTTGGAGGATGAAGGGCTTGTCGCCGTAGGAGGACGAGCCGTAGCCGCCGTAGGCGTAGTCGTCGAAGGTGGCCACCCCGTACTGGGCGTCGGGCAGCACGCTGGTGAGGTCGGAGACGATGCTCGAGAACTCCGAGGCCATCGCGTTGGCCGTGCCGCTCATCGAGCCGGTGGTGTCGATGAGGAAGGCGATGTCGCCCATCTGGATCTGGAGCTCGAACTCGAAGGCCTCCTCGACCTCGCTGCGCTCGGGCACCTCGACGTAGATGCCGTCGACCACCGAGCTGGAGTCGAGGGGGTCGGTGCCGGCCGTGACCTCGCCGCCGTCGCTGTAGCCGTCGCCGTCGGTGTCGGCGTCGAAGGGGTCCGTGCCGTAGACGTTCACCTCGTCGCTGTCGGACAGGGCGTCGCCGTCGGCGTCGGTGTCCTGGAAGTCCGGGTGGCCGTCGCCGTCGAGGTCGCGCGGCGCGTCGGTCGGGGAGGTGACGCCGCTCTCGTCGGCATCCGAGATGCCGTCGCCGTCGCTGTCGTCGTCGAGGTAGTCCGGGGTGCCGTCGCCGTCGGTGTCGACGGGCTCGCTGCTCCACTCGGTGGTGCCGGCCTCGTAGACGTCGCCGATGCCGTCGCCGTCGCTGTCGATGTCCATGTAGTCGGCGGTGCCGTCGCCGTCGCTGTCGGGGGGATCGCAGGCGCCCCCGATCTCGTCCACGTCGAGGATGCCGTCGCCGTCGTTGTCGTCGTCGGCGTAGTCGTAGGCGCCGTCGCCGTCGGTGTCGGTGGGGCCCGAGCCGGTGGGGAGCTTCTCCTCCTTGTCGCTCAGGCAGTTGTTGTCGCTGTCGAGGTCGAGGTAGTCGGGGGTGCCGTCGTCGTCGGAGTCGACCGGCAGGGTGAGGGGGTCGTTGTCGCCGGCCTCGGTCCAGTCCTTGATCGTGTCGCCGTCGCTGTCGAGGTCGAGGTAGTTGGGCTCGCCGTCGCCGTCGGCGTCGTCCTCGCCCTCGTGGATGTCGAGGATCGTGTCGCCGTCGGCATCGTCGTAGGTGACCTCGCCGCCGCCGCCGCCGGCGCCGGTGTCGGAGACCGCCGTGTCGGCGGCCCCGCCGTTCGCCTTGTCGTTGTTGTTGCAGGCGCTCAGGGCCACGGCAAGGGAGCCCAGGATCAGGATTCCGGAGAAGGCACGCACACGACACCTCGAAGACCCTACGAGTCGGCCGCAGGTTAGATCGCCTGCCCTGGCGGTGTCAACGCCACGCCGGGGCCGCTCGCGGTTTCCGCGGCGGGCGGGCGAACCGGCGGGAGGCGAGCATGGCGCGAAACCGACGGGACGGCCCCTACCGGGGCGACCCCTACACCCGCCGGGCGCGGGAGCAGGGCTACGCCGCCCGCAGCGTGTTCAAGCTCGACGAGATCGACCGGCGCTTCCGCCTCGTCCGCCGGGGCGCGCGGGTGCTCGACCTCGGCTGCGCCCCGGGGAGCTGGTCGCGCTACCTCGCCGGGCGGGGCGCGCGGGTGGTCGGCGTCGACCTGAAGGAGGTCGATCCCTTTCCCGGAACCTTCCTCCACGGCGGCATCGAGGACCTTCCCGCGGAGGCCCTGCGCGAGGCCCTCGGCGGCCCGGCCGACCTCGTCGTCTCGGACATGGCGCCGGCCACCACCGGGGCCCGCGACGCCGACCACTTCCGGCAGGTCGAGCTCGCCCGCCTCGCGCTCGCGCGGGCGGTCGAGCTGCTCGTCCCCGGCGGGGCCTTCGTGGTCAAGGTCTTCGACGGGGCCGACGCGCCCGCCCTCGTCGCCGAGGTGCGGGCGCGCTTCGCCGCGGTGCGCCGCGCGCGCCCGAAGGCGGTGCGGAAGGTGAGCCGCGAGTTCTTCGTGGTCGCCACCGGCTTCGGCCGCGGGGACTGAAGCCGGGGCGCGGGCGGGCTCAGGCGCCGGTGATCCAGCGGACGAGGGTGGGCACCAGCGCGCCGGTGCCGCCGGCGGCGAAGTGGCGCCAGGGCTTCTCGAGGAAGGCCGGGCCGGCGATGTCGACGTGGGCCCAGGCCGGGCCGTCGACGAATTCCCGCAGGAACAGGGCCGCGGTGATCGCGCCGCCCCAGCGGCTGCCGACGTTCTTGATGTCGCCCCACTCGGCCTTGAGCTGTTCCTTGTACCAGTCCGGCAGCGGCATGCGCCACAGGTACTCCCCGGCCGCCTCGGCCGCGGCCTCGAGCTTGCCGGCCAGGGCGTCGTCGTCGGTGAACAGGCCGCTGTAGTGGTCGCCGAGCGCGACGACGCAGGCCCCGGTCAGCGTGGCGGCGTCGACCACCGCGTCGACGCCCAGCTCGCTGGCGTAGGCGAGGCAGTCGGCGAGCACCAGCCGCCCCTCGGCGTCGGTGTTGTGGATCTCGACGCGCTTGCCGTTGTACATGTGCAGGATGTCGCCGAGCTTGTAGCTGTCGGCGGCGTTCATGTTCTCGACCGCCCCGACGATGCCGTGGACCTCGACGTCGGGGCGGAGGTCGCGAATCGCGCGCATCGCCCCGATGACGGCGGCGCCGCCCGCCATGTCGCAGCGCATGGTCTGCATGCCGCTCGACGGCTTGAGCGACAGCCCGCCGGCGTCGAAGGTCACGCCCTTGCCGACGAGCGCCAGGCGCGCCCGCGGCTCGCCCTCGGGCTTCCAGGTCATGTGGATGAAGCGGGCCGGCTTCGCGCTGCCCTGGCCGACGGCGGTGATGCCGCCCATGCCGGCCTCGCGGATGCGGTCGGCGTCCCAGACCTCGACGGTGAGGCCGTCGCCGGCGAGCTCCTCGGCGCGGGCGGCGAGGGTCTCGGGGTAGATCTCGGCGGCGGGCTCGTTGACGAGGTCGCGGGCCAGGGTGACGCCGGCGAGGATGGCGCGGGCGACGGCGGGGTCGCCGTCGGGGCCGCCGACGAGGAGCAGGGTGCCGGCGGCGGCCTTGCGCTGGTCCTCGGCCTTGTAGCGGTCGAAGCGGTAGTTGCCGGTGCCGAAGGCGACGATCACCTCGGTGGCCGCGGCCTCGTCGAGCTCGCCCAGCGCGAGGGCCACGGTGGAGGCGCCGCGGTTGCGGGCCTCGAAGCCGGCCTTGCCCGCCGCGAGGCGGAGGTCCTGCGCCGAGCCCTCGCCGGTGCCGACGAGGAGGATGCGCGGGGCCTTCCAGCGGCCGAAGCTCGGCAGCGCGAGGGCGGTGCCGGCCTTGGCCTTGAACTCCTCGGCGCGGGCGGCGGCGAGCCAGTCGTCGGCGTGGTCGGGGTCGGCGGCGCGCAGGGTGGCCTCGAGGGCGTCCTCGCCGGGGATGCCGAGGACGGCGAGGTCGGCTTCGACGGAGCGGAGGGGCTGGTTGGGAACGCGGATCTGCATGGACTCTCCAGGGCCGCCCGGGGGGCGGGCTGCGGGCCCCGCGCGGGCGGGGTCAGTTCAGGATGAGGAGGAGGATTCCGAGGGCGAGGACGACGAAGGTCGCGATGCCCAGGAACAGGACGTAGGAGTCGGTGCGGACCGCCTCGAACAGGCCCGTCACGAAC
>WGAH01000925.1 GCA_015489145.1 Deltaproteobacteria bacterium | reverse complement strand
GGAAAGGCCCGCCCGCCGCCGGGCGAACAGGCAGTTCGGGCTCCGGGGTTCGAAGTCCCGGCAGCAGTTCGGGCGAATCTCGTACACCGCGCATCGGTTGTCATTCTTCAACGCAACGCAATGGTTGGTCAACGTTCGACGAACATTGAGCCGCCCGTCGACCTCCACCAGCCACGGGGCCAGCTCGCGCCGGTGGGGGTCCCGACGCGAGACCTCCACGGCGTCGAAGGCGGGTCCGCAGCAGGCGGCGCACTCGAGGCAGTCCGGGGGGGGCTCCCAGGCCGGGCACCCGGGCCAGGCCGCCTCCACCCGGCGCCAATCATGGACGACGCAACGGAGCTTTCGCGGTCCCGGGCCGCGCGGGCGCGCCCAGGCGCAGTCCCCGCAGCGCGTGCCGGGGGGGCCGAGGCCGGGGCCCAGGGGGTGACGGTTCGGGTCGCTGGCGGATCGCATCATCGACGCCGGCTATCCCGCCGGGCGGCGGCCGGGCGGCGGGGGGGGCCTACACTGGACCGACCCACCTTGCACCCAGGCCTTGAACCGAGGAGCACGACATGGACCTCTCGTTGCACGAGCTGGGCGAGGCGCTCGGCCTTCCCGTGGCTTTCGACTACTGGTGCCGCAGCCGGGGCGTTCGCGACCTGGACCGCTTCCTGCAGATGCCGCTCGGGCTGTACCACGACGACAACGACCGCCTGTGGGCCGACGTGCAGCTCGCGCTGCTCCAGGCGATGCGCCACGCCCGCCAGGGCGACGCCCAGGGCGCCCGCCAGGTCCTCGGCACGCTCCTCGACCGGCCGGAGTTCTCCCGCGGCTCCGTCGAGGCCCTGGAGCGCATCGGCTTCGGCGTCCCCACGGTTCGCCACCGGCCCCGGCACAGCCGCGGCCCCAGCGCCCGCGAGGTCCTCGTCTCCCTCGGCGGCATCGCCAGCGCCCGGGCCATCGCCGACCGCCTCGGCGAGCTGACCGGCACGCCGGTGAGCGTGCGGACGGTGCGCGACCGCCTCCGCCACGCCCGGGGCGCCGTCCGCAAGCTCGGCGCCGGCTACTTCGCCCTCGGCGACCAGGAGGCCCAGCCCGTGCTCCGGTGGGCCGAGAACTGGCTCGCCGAGCGGGGCGAGGCCACCGTCGACGAGCTGGTCGACGCCATCCTCGCCGCCTACCCCCACGGCCACCGCCTCTCGATCACCGCCTGGGCCCACCAGGAGCCCGGCAGGATACGCCTCCGGGGCGAGCGCGTGAGCCTGCGCCGCGCCTGACCCCCTCCCCGGAGCCGCATGAGCCACCGCATCGCCGGCATCGTCCGGGCCGTCGTCGTCGAGCTGCACGCCCGCGAGCTGGTCGCGCTCGTCCCCGGCGCCTCCCCCGAGGCGCTGGCCGACGAGGTGCTCGCGGCCATGCAGACGGCCCCGGCCTTCGCGGCGGCCGGACCCTTCATCGCCGGCGTGCTGCTGCGCTCGCCCCTCGTGGAGGAGCTCTACGCCGAGGACCGCGACATCACGCGGGTCCTCAACGACCTCGGCTCCTGAGCCCCGCCGCGTCCGGCCAACCCGCCGCCCGGACCCGCTCCGCCTCCGCCGCCAGGGCCGCCTCCCAGCGCGGCGGCGGCTCGCCCCAGGTGCGGGCGAATCGCGCCGTGTCCAGGCAGGATCGCGCCGGCCGCCAGGCCCCGCCCAGCTCGGCGCGGGTGACGGGCCGGGCCCGGAAGGGCACGCCGAGGCGCTCCGCCGCCGCCTCCACCCAGCCCCAGGCCGTCGTCTCGCCGCCGCAGGCGAGGTGGAACAGGCCCGGGCGGGGGTCGGCGGCCACCCGCAGCAGCGCCCGCGCCACCACCGTCGCCGGGGTGGGGCTGCCCACCTGGTCGGTGACGAGGCGCACCGCCTCGCCCCGGCGCATCGCCAGCAGGCTCCGGCGCAGGAAGCCGGGCCGGTCGAGGGCGTAGACCCACTGCACGCGCACCACCGTCGCCCCCTCGGCCAGGGCCGCGCGCTCGCCGGCGAGCTTGGAGCGGGCGTAGGTGGAGCGCGGTCGCGGCGGCGTGTCCTCGTCGAGGCGCAGGCCCGGGCGGTCGGGGCCGTCGAGCACGTAGTCGGTGGACAGGTGGACGAGGGCCACGCCCCGCTCGCGGCAGAGGCGGGCGAGGCGGCCGGGAGCCTCGGCGTTGACCGCGAAGGTCCGCTCCGGCTCCCGCTCGGCCCGGTCCACCCCCGCCTGGGCCGCCGCGTTGATCACCGCCGCCGGCCGCCAGCGGTCGAGGGCCCGCGCCACCGCCTCGGGGTCGGTGACGTCGAGGGCGGCGCGGTCGAGGCCCACCACCCCGCCGGCGGCGACGAGGGCGGAGCCCACCAGCCCGCCCGCGCCGGTGACGAGCACCGTCGCCGCGCCGGCGGCCAGGCTAGTAGCCCTCGCGCAGCTTGGGGGCCTTCACGTCGTAGCCCGGGGGCGCGTCCTCGGGGTGCTCCCGGTACCAGTCCTCGGCGAGCGGCTTCTTGCCCGCCTTGAGGTCCTTCATGTAGGCCTTGTCGTGGATGAGGTCCTGGCGGGTGAAGCCGTTGATCTCGTAGATGCCCGTGTCCATGCGGATCGCGTCCTTGGGGCAGGCCTCGACGCAGAAGCCGCAGTAGATGCAGCGAAGCATGTCGATCTGGAACTGGACCGGGTACTTCTCGACCGGATCGTCCGGGTCCTCGCCGGCCTCGATGGTGATGCACTTCGCCGGGCAGATCTGCGCGCACATCATGCAGGCGACGCACTTGACCTTGCCGTCGGGCCGGGTGGTGAGGCGGTGCGCGCCCTTGTAGCGCTCGGGCATCACCTTCTTCACGTCGGGGTAGTCGATGATCGTGAAGTTCTCGTCGGCGTTCAGGACGTTCCGCACCGTGTGCTTGAGGGTGATCCAGAGCCCCTGGAGGACCTCGCGCACGTAGAACTTCTGGCCGGTGGTCATCTCGGGACCGGGGACCTGCTGGGTCATGGGGTTCTCCGGGGCGGGGGTCAGGCCAGGAAGGTCTCGCGAATGATCACCCAGATGCCGGCCAACAGGACGTTGGCGATGGCGACGGGCACCATCATGCGCCAGCCGAGGTTCATGAGCTGGTCATAACGGAAGCGCGGCAGCGTCCAGCGAATCCAGACGAACACGTAGCAGAAGAACATGACCTTCACGAGGAGCATGCCGATGTGCAGCAGCAGCACCGCCGTCTCGGCCGCCAGCAGGTGCATCCCCACCCACCGGCTGATGCCGAGCACGGCGAGGCCGGCGGAGGCGAGCGCGGCCATCGTCCACACCGCCACCCAGAACTTCGGCTCCTTCTGGCGCGGGTCGTCCGGGCGGATCGACAGGTAGAACACCCGGCGGCGGCGCTTCCAGGCCAGCCAGGCGAAGAACAGGTTGACCGGGATGCCGAGGCAGCCGAGCGCGATGAGCACGCCGTCGATGTTGGCCTGGAGCGTCTCGGGCCGCAGGAAGGGGATGTTGTAGGAGCCGAAGAACAGGGTGACCGTGAGCGTGGAGCCGACGATCATGTGGGCGTACTCGGCCATGAAGAACAGCGCGAAGCGCATCGAGCTGTACTCGGTGTGGTAGCCGGCGACGATTTCGGCCTCGCCCTCGGGCAGGTCGAAGGGCAGGCGGTTGGTCTCGGCGAGGACGCTGGTCCAGTAGATCAGGAAGGCGATCAGGCCGACGATGAAGCCCGTGGGCGCGAAGATGCCCCAGTTGAAGATGCTCCCGGCCTGCTGCTGCGCGATCTCGTCGAGGCGGACGGTGCCGTAGACGAGGAACATCACGACGACGCTCAGGCCCATCGCCAGCTCGTAGCTGATCATCTGCGCGCTGGCGCGAAGGCCGCCGAGCATGCTGAACTTGTTGTTGGAGCCCCAGCCCGCCAGCATGATGCCGTAGACGCTCAGCGAGCTGAAGGCGAGGATGAACAGCATCCCGGCGTTGATGCGGGCCACCTGCATCGGGATGGTGAGGTCGGCGGCCGGCCAGTCGCCGAAGCTGTGGGCGGGAATCGCGAAGTCGCTCGACCAGGGCACCACGGTGAAGGTCATCAGGCCGACGATCATCGGGATGAGCGGCGCCACCCACCAGTAGGCCTTCATCGCCGCCGTCGGCTGGACGTCCTCCTTCATGAACAGCTTGACCACGTCGGTGAGGACGTGGACGAGGCCGCCCGCGCGAATGCCGGCGATCTGGGCGCGGTTGGGGCCCGGGCGGTCCTGGATGTAGGCCGACCACTTGCGCTCGCCCCAGATGAGGATCGGGACGATGCTCATCACGAAGGCGACGGCGAAGCCGATCTTGGCCGCGACGATGCCGATCTGGATCCAGTCCATGGAAGCTGCTCCTGCGGACGGCGGCTAGGGCGCCGGCCGGGTGTCGGGGGGAGCGACCTGCTCGGTGGGGGGCTCGCGGTGGACGAGCGCGCCCTCGGCGCCGAGCCCGGCGAGGCTCAGGCCGAAGAAGGCGGGCACGTTCGCGGCGAGATCGTGGAAGACGCCGGCGGCGCCGGCGGGCAGCGCGTCTTCGCCGAGGGCCCGGGCGAGGCCCGCGGCGAGGACCTGGCCGGGGCGGCTGTCGCCGGCGGCGGGGATCGCCGGCTGGAGGCGCTGCACGCGGCCCTGGAAGTTGGTGAAGCTGCCCTCGACCTCCTGGGCCGCGGCGAGCGGCAGCACCCAGCGGGCGGCCTCGCTCGTCGCGTTGGCCCAGGTGCCGAAGAAGGCGAGGGCCTCCGGGCGCCGGACCTCGCCGAGGCGCGCGAGCACGTCGTCGGCCAGCACGAGCAGCAGCCGCAGGCCGCCGTCGGCGAGGGCGGCGCGAAGGGCCTCGGCGTCGCCCACGGCGCCGTCGGCCTCGGCGATGAGGCGCACGCCGGCGGTGTTGGGGTTCTTGTCGGCGTGGACCAGCAGGTCGTCGGTGTAGTCGAAGGCGTCCGGGTCGTTGCCCTCGACGAGGAAGACGCGGGCCCCGGGGACCGCGGCGCGCAGGGCCCTGAGCATCGCCCAGTTCGCCTCGTTGGTGGCGCGGGTGCCGAGCACCAGGCCCACCGAGCCGTCGCCGTGGTCGCGGGCGGCGGCGTCGACGGCGGCGGCCAGGCCGGCCAGCACCGCGTCGACCCCCTCGGCGCCCTCGGGCCCACGGGCCGTGAGGATGCGGTCCTCGGCGGCGAGGCGCTTGTAGGACAGGCGCCCGAAGTCGCACATCCAGGACTTGTTCACCGCGTCGTTGCGCCGCGGCCGGTAGCGGAAGACCTCGCCGTGGTCGTGGTCCACGTCGATGTTGCAGCCGGTGGCGCAGCGGTCGCACACGCTGGGCTCGGCGCGCAGGTACCAGGACCGCTTCTGGAAGCGGAAGTCCTTGTTGGTGAGGGCGCCCACCGGGCAGATGTCGGCGAGGCAGCCCTGGTAGTGGTGGCTGAGGCGGGTGCCCGGGAACACGCCGATCTCGGTGTGGTCCGTGCGGTTGAACAGCCGCAGCTCGCCGGTCTTCGTCACCTCGTCCGAGAAGCGCACGCAGCGCGAGCAGGCGATGCAGCGGTCGGCGTCGAGGATGATGAGATCGCCGATGTCCTGGCGCTTGGTGCGGGTGATCTTCTCGTCGGCCAGCCGCGAGTGGTGCTGGCCGTGCTCCATGTAGTAGTCCTGGAGCCGGCACTCGCCCGCCTGGTCGCAAATCGGGCAGTCGAGCGGGTGGTTGACGAGGAGGAACTCCATCACCGACCGGCGCATGCGCTTGACGTTGTCGGTGTCGGTGCGGATCGCGAGGCCGTCGCGGGCCTGCATGTTGCAGGCGATGTCGGGGCCCCGGCCCCCGGCCTCCACGTCGACGAGGCACATCCGGCAGTTGCCCGCCACCGGCAGGTGGGGGTGGTAGCAGTAGTGCGGGATGTCGACGCCGGCCTGGCGGGCCGCCTCGATCATGTTGGTGCCCGGGGCGACCTCGACCTCGATTCCGTTGACCTTGACGGTGGGCATGTTCTCTCCCGCCTACTTTGCGGCCTGGGTGGTGCCGCCGGGCTTGTCGCCGCCGGGGGGCTCGGCGCCCACGTCGGCGTAGCCGACCTTCCCGGTGCGATGGACGCGGCCGAAGAACTCGTCGGGGAACTTCTTGAGCCAGCTCTGCACCGGCATGGCGGCGCTGGCGCCGAAGAAGCAGATCGTCTTGGAGTGGATGTTGTCGGCGAGGTTCTTGAGGGTCGCGAGGTCGACGTCGGTGGCGCGGCCCTCCTTGACCCGCTTCAGGATGCGGAACATCCAGCCCGTGCCCTCGCGGCAGGGGGTGCACTGGCCGCAGGACTCGTGGGCGTAGAAGCGCAGCAGGTTGGCGAGGCCCTCGGCGAGGTCGGTGGTGTCGTCCATGACGATCATGCCGCCGCTGCCGAGGTAGCTGCCCGAGACCTCGTGAATCGACTCGTAGTCGATGGTGGCCCGGGCCACCTCGTCCGGCGTCATGATCGGCACCGAGGACCCGCCGGGCACCACCGCCTTGAGCTTGCGGCCCGGGCGCAGGCCGCCGGCGGTGTCCATGATGAAGTCCATCATGGGAATGCCCATGTCGATCTCGTAGACGCCGGGCTTCAGCACGTGGCCCGACACGCTCAGGAGCTTGGTGCCGGGCGACTTCTCGGTGCCGAACTCGCGGTAGGCCGCGGCGCCGTGGCCGACGATCCAGGTGACCGCCGCCATCGTCTCGACGTTGTTGACGATGGTGGGGGCGCGCCAGGCGCCCTCGACGGCCGGGAAGGGCGGCTTGAGCTTGGGCTGGCCCTTCTTGCCCTCGAGGCTCGACAGCAGGGCGGTTTCCTCGCCGCAGATGTAGGCGCCGGCGCCGAGGTGGGTGTAGACCTCGACGTCCACGCCGCTGCCGAGGATGTTCCGGCCGATGAAGCCCTTGGCCCGGGCCTCGGCGATCGCCTCGTCCACGCGCCGGCGCACGAAGCCGAACTCGCCGCGCAGGTAGATGTAGGCCGCCTTCGCCCCGATGGCATACGCGCTGATCACGATGCCCTCGAGGAACATGTGGGGGTCCTTCCACATGAGGTAGCGGTCCTTGAAGGTGCCCGGCTCGCTCTCGTCGGCGTTGCACACCAGGTAGACCGGCTTGCCGTTGCGCTTCTCGGGCGGCGGCACGAAGCCCCACTTGACGCCGGTGGGGAAACCGGCGCCGCCGCGCCCGCGCAGGCCGCTGTCCTTGACGACCTGGGTGATCTCGCCCGGCGCCATCTTCAGGGCGGCGGGCAGGGTGGCCCACGCCCCGTGCTTCATCGCGACGTCGATGCGATGGGCGTCGGGGATCTTCCAGCGGGAGGTCAGGATTGAAGGTTCCATTGCCATTCGTCCGCCTCGGGGCGTGGGGTGGGCAGGGGCTCGCCGGACTCGAAGCCCGCCAGGATCTCGTCGACCTTTTCCGGCGTCAGGCGCTCGTAGTAGTGCTCGCCGACCTGCATCATCGGGCCGGAGCCGCAGGAGGCCAGGCACTCGACGCGCTCGAGGGTGAACAGGCCGTCGGGGGTGTTGCCGTTCTCGTCGAAGTCGTACTTCGACTCGATGTGGCGGATGATCTCCTCGGCGCCGTTGAGCGCGCAGGACAGGGTGTGGCAGACCTGCAGCACGTAGCGGCCGGTCGGCTTCTTCTTGAGCATCGTGTAGAAGCTCGCCACCGCCCGGGCCTCGCTGGGCGGCACGCCCACCGTCTCGGCCACCAGCTCGAGCACCGGCAGGCTCAGCCAGCCGAACTTGTGCTGGGCCATCCACAGCACCGGCAGCATCGCCGAGCGGCGGCTCGGGTAGCGGCTGGCGATCTCCTCGATCTCGGCCAGCTCCTGCTCGGTCCAGGCGACCTTCTCGCCGTTGTGCGCTTGATCCGTCATGGGTCACCTACCGGTCGAGTTCGCCCGCGATGATGTTGATCGAGCCCAGGGTCGCGACGGCGTCGGCGAGCATCTGGCCCCGGATGGCGTGGGGGAACACGCTGAAGTTCTGGAAGCAGGGGGGCCGCACCCGCACGCGCCAGGCCCGCGGCCCGCCGTCGCTGACGACGTAGAAGCCGAGTTCCCCGTTGCCGCCCTCGACCGAGGCGTAGAAGTCGCCGGCGGGCGGGCGGGCGCCGTGCATGACGAGCTTGAAGTGGGCGATGAGCCCTTCCATCGTGTTGTAGACCTGCTCCTTGGGCGGGCGCACGAAGCGCGGGTCGTCGAGGAGCACGGGGCCGTCGGGGAGCTTCTCGATGGCCTGCCGGATGATGCGCCGCGACTGCTCGATCTCGGCGAAGCGCACCATGAAGCGGTCGTAGGTGTCGCCGTTCTTCGCGACGGGCACCTCGAAGTCGTAGTTCTCGTAGCCCCAGTAGGGCCGCGCCTTGCGGACGTCGTAGGGGACGCCGGCCGCCCGGAGCACCGGCCCCGTCACGCCCCAGGACATCGCCATGTCGCGGTCGATGACGCCGATGCCGACGGTGCGGTCGAGGAAGATGCGGTTCTTGAGCACCAGGCCCTTGACGTCGTCGAGCATCGGGCCGATGTCGTCGACCGTCTTGAGGGCCTTCTCGATCCAGCCGTCGGGCAGGTCGGCCGCGACGCCGCCGATGCGCGGGTAGTTGACCATGTGCCGCGCGCCGGCGAGCTCCTCCATGAGGTCGTAGACCAGCTCGCGGAAGTTCCAGGTGTAGAAGAAGTTGGTCAGCGCGCCGAGGTCGACGAGGTTGGTGCCGATGCAGACCGTGTGGTCCATCATGCGGGCCAGCTCGCCGACGATGACGCGAATCGCCTGGGCGCGCGGCGGGGCCTCGATGCCGAGCATCTGCTCGACCGTCCAGCACCAGGCGGCGGAGTTGTAGACCGGCGACATGTAGTTCAGCCGCTCGGCGTAGGGCACGACCTGCTCGTAGAAGACGTTTTCGCAGGCCTTCTCGAAGCCGCGGTGCAGGTAGCCGATCTCGCAGGCGGCGTTGACGATCGTCTCGCCGTCGAGCTCCATCTGGATGCGGAGGGTGCCGTGCGTGATCGGGTGGCTGGGGCCGATGTTGACGACCAGCCGCTCGGTGGGGATCGGGTTGACCTTGGTGCTCATGCCGGGGGCTCCGGGTGCTCAGGCCCACTCGGGGTCGTCGGTGAGGATGCGCTCGACGGGGCGGGAGAGGCGCTGGCGGCGGTCGATCGGGTAGTCCTTGCGCAGCGGGTGGCCCTCGAAGTCCTCGTGGTTGAGGATGCGGCGCAGGTTCTTGTGGCCGTCGAAGACGATGCCGAACTGGTCGTAGACCTCGCGCTCCAGCCAGTTGGCGGTGCGCCACATCGGCACCAGGGTGGGGACGTGGACGCCGTCGTCGGGCACCGCCACCCGCACCCGGTACTGGTGGCCGTGGACGAAGGAGGTGAACTGGTAGTTGACCTCGAAGCGCCAGGTGCGCTCGGGCATCGGGGTGGTGCCCGGCGCGACCTCGGCGCCCTCCTCGAGCCGGTAGCCGAGGTAGTCCACCCCGCCGATGTCGGTGAGGAAGTCGAAGGCGAGGTCGGGGTCGTCGCGCAGGAAGGTGACGAGCTCGACGAGGGTGTCGGGGGCCACCGTCACGGCGTGCTGGCCCCAGAAGTCGGTGTGGGCGAGGATGCGGTCGCCGAAGCGCTCGCGGATCCTGGCGGTGATGTCGGCCTGGTCCATGCACTCGTCCTCGGT
>WGAH01000924.1 GCA_015489145.1 Deltaproteobacteria bacterium | reverse complement strand
GGCCGGATCGTCGCCGGCCTCGAGCCCGCGCTCGTCGGCCTCGTGGTTGCCGATGAGCACGGCACCGCCGGCGCCATCCTCGCCTTCCCGCCCCGCGCCCTCGCCCTCGTCGCCCACCTCCGCATTCGCGCCACCCGCGCCGGGCAGGCCCGAGCCCGAGCCGCCGGACGCCGCGAGGATCAGCACGCGGGGCAGGCGCTGGACGATCGCCTCCCAGACCTCGTGGAAGGTGCCGGTGTTCGTGTAGTAGAGGTCCTCCACGACCTCGCGCAGGCGCGGGTCGAGACCGGCCGGCCAGCGCGGCGGGCCGGGAAAGCCCTCGGGCGGCCGCAGCAGGCAGCCGGGCGCCGCGTCGGCCCGGTTGAGCCGCCGGAAGAAGGCGGTGCGCGCCGGGTCGGGCCAGCGCCGGCAGATCATCGCGTTGATCACCGCGTCGAAGGCGATGTTCGTCACGGCGTCCACCCGCCGGTACAGGCGCGTGTGCCCGAGGAGGACGTGGTGGATCTCGTGGAGCACCAGGCCGAGGAGGTCCTCGTCGTCCGGGCAGTGCTCGCGCACGAAGTTCGGGTTGATCCGCAGGCGCGGAGCCCCGCCGAGGGGCACGGCGGCCGAGGGCACCGCCTCGGTCTCCTCGATGCGGAGCAGCCGGAGGAAGACCTCGAGGCCGTGGTCGAGGCCCGGGGTGAGGTCGAGGATGCGGCGCTGGAGCGGCGAGACGGTCATCGTTCCCCCTCCCCCGGCAGCAGCAGCTCGCTGGCGACCCGGGTCCGGGCGAGGCGCTCGCGCTCGAAGCGCGGGGTCCGGCGCGCGAGGAACACCCGGCCCGACGCCCGGGAGAGGACGGCGAGGGCGAGGAGCGGGTCGTCGCAGGCGACCCGTCCCCTCCCCTCCCACAGGGGCGCCGCCGCCGGGGCGCCGCGGCGGGCGAGCACGTCGGCCGTGAGTCGCGTGAGCGCGCGTTTCGCCTTGGCTTCCGGGTCATCCTTCCCGTCTTCCGGCGCCTCGCCGGCCCACGCCTCCACGTCCACCCCGAAGGCGGCGCACAGGCGCTGGTGCCAGTCCGGGCCGTCCTCGGGCAGCCGGTCGGCGAGGTCCAGGCGCAGGCCGCGCGCCTCGGCGCGGTGGGGCGCCGCCACCACCCGGGTGCGCGGCGGTTGGCTCATGTTGAGGAGGTGCCTCATCGCCCACCTCCGAGGCGCGGCACGACGCGGCGCAGTCGCCGGCCGAGGTCCACCGCCGCCTCCGGGTCGAACTCGAGCTCCTCGCGGAAGCCGAGCCACAGGGCGTCGGCGATGAAGGCCTCCTCCTCGTCGAGATCCGCCGTCAGCCTGCCGATGCGGTCGGCCAGCTTGAAGCGCCCGCTCCAGCTCGCCACCAGTTCGTCGTGGCGCTCGACCCGCTCGGCCCGGGCCACGTCCTCGCCGAGCGTCTCGAAGACGACGCCGGCCACCCCGGACCGCTCGCGGGCGAGCCAGCCGAAGAGGGCCAGGGAGAAGACGACGCGGGAGACGGGGTCGAGCGAGGCCCGGGCGTCCAGGATCACGGTTCCCAGCAGCGTGTCGTCGCCCTCGGCCGCGATGCGGACCCGCTCCACCGGGTCGCGCACCCCGAGCAGCCGGCGGCGCAGGTCGTCGGCCCCGGCGTCGAGGAGGACCTGGGCGGCGGCGTGGGCCCGCAGGAGCGCGCCCTCGTCCACGGCGCCCCGGGCGCGATCGGGCACCGACCAGCGCAGGGCGGTCCAGGCGGCGGCGTCGAGGTCGGGCACGCGCGCGGTGGCGGCCACGGCGACGATGTTGTCGAACAGCATGCGCTGCCGGCGCAGCGACAGCGCGATGCCCGCCTCCGACAGGGCATCCGTCACCGTCGCCACGTACTCCGCCACCGTCGGGGCGACGGCCTCGCGGGTGGAGGCCAGGCGCCGCCGCGTCTCCTCGACCGCCGCGGCCAGGGCGGCGCCCGCGCCGGCGATCGGCGTCGTCCCGGCGATCACGCGCAAGCGGTCCTCCGGGCCCAGGCGCTCGGGCACGTCGACAACCCAGGCGAAGCGGTCGGCGAGGGCCGCGTCGAGGGGCTCGCTGCCCAGGTAGAGGGCCTCGTCGGGGTCGGCGTCGGCGGCCGGGGGCGGGTTCATCGCCGCCCAGCGGTGGCGCAGGCGCGGCAGCGCCCGCCCCTGCACGCGGCGCTCGTGGATGAGCGGGAACAGGCGGTTCTGCATGTCCGGCCGGCAGCGCGAGATCTCGTCGAGGAACACCGCCTCGGCCTCCCACACGTCGTCGGGGCCGCGCAGGTAGCGCACGTCGCCCTCGCCGGGGACCGGGAAGCCGAGCAGGTCCTCGAAGTTGAGGATCGAGGCGTTGTAGTGGCGGAACGAGAGGCCGAGCGCCTCGGCGATGCGCTCGAGGAGCAGGGTCTTGGCCGTGCCGTGCGCGCCGACCAGCAGCAGCGTGGCCTCGGTGGCCAGGGCCGCGAGGATCGCCGGCTCGCGCTCGTCCCAGCCGATGATGCCCAGCCCGCGCAGGGTGGCCGGGCGGACTTCCGCGTCGATGCGGGGAGTGTTGTCTTCCATGGGGGCCTCCAGGAGGTGTCTCCGAAGGCGCCTCGGCGGAGACACGGGGTTGGAAGCCCACAGATGTCGGAACCGCTTTAGCACCTTGTTTTACGTGGCGGCAAGCTGGCGCTCAAATCACCACGGTGGCCCCAATGTAGCAGCCCTGTCGCAACCGGCAAGCCCGCTGTCGCATTTTTTTTTTTGCGACAGCGGGCAAGATCCACCGGTTTCATGCGTTTTACGCCGCGTATCGTGTCGCACGACACGCGCCCACCGCCCCTCCCTCAGCGGTTCAGGTCGGCGGTGACGCGCTTGAGCTCCTGCCAATTGCGATCGTAGGCGTCGAAGATCTCCTCGAGTTCCTTCGAGGCGCCCTCGTAGGCCGCCAGGTCCGCGCGGGCTTCCTCCACCTTGCGGTTGTGCGCCGGAACGGCGTCGTCGAGCTTCGCCTGGAGCTCAATCGCCCGCTCGTAGATGCCCGACGGCAGGCCGAGGGGGTAGGCGCGCGTCCACTCCTCGAGCTGCTGGT
>WGAH01000923.1 GCA_015489145.1 Deltaproteobacteria bacterium | reverse complement strand
GTAGGGCTCGGGCCCGGCGGCCATCGCCCCGTCGGAGCCCCCCGAGGAGCGCCCCTTCGCCGCCGGGCCCGAGCCCTACGGCGCCGGCCCCCTGTCCACGCGGGGGATCGGCGGCGAAGGGGCGCTCCTCGGGGGGCTCCGACGGGGCGATGGCCGCCGGCCGGGCCGGCGAGGGCCGCGCCACCGTCTCGGCCGCCGCCCGCATCGCCCCCTGGGCTGCCGCCGCGCCGCTCCGCCAGTCCCCCTCGTCCGAGGCCGCATCGTCCCCGGAATCGCCCGGCGCCGCGCCCGCCCCGGCGGAGGCCTCGCCGGGAAGCGCGAGGCGACGCAGGTCGTCGCCGCGCGGGTCCTCCGCGGTGAAGAAGATCGCCCGGCCGTCCGGGGTGGCCGCCGCCGCCTTCACGCCGCCCCGGGAGCGGGTCAGCGGCACCGCCGCGCCGGTGTCCGGGTCCACCCGCCAGGCCTCGACGAAGCCGGCGTAGCCGAGCACCGCCACCAGCGAGGGCGGCTCGCCGGGCAGCCAGGCGAGGCGCTCCGGGGCGGCCCCGGCGGGCAGGGTCACCGCCCGCGCCCCCTCGAGGGCGATGCCGGCGGGCCCCTCGGCGAGCGCGCCCACCATGATGCGCCAGCCCGTCCCGTCGTTCTCCAGCCAGGCCAGCCGCCGCCCGTCGGGCGAGACGCGCGGGTTGGCCACCACCCGGCGGCTGCCCACCGCCCGCAGCACCCGCCAGCGGCCCCCGTCGAGGTCCACGCGCACCAGCGCGCTCTCGCCGTGCAACCGCCGCACCGCCACCGCCGCCGCGCCGCCGGGCAGGGGGTCGGCGTCGCGAAAGCCGCCGTCGCGGGTCAGGCGCCGGGTGCCGCCGCCGTCGACGTCCCAGGCGACCAGCTCGCTGCGCGCCTCGCCGTTCCCCCGCCGGAACCAGGCCGTGTAGAGCACCCGCCCGTCGGGCAGCCACCGGGGCCAGCGCGCCCCGCGCGCCGGCTCGAGCCGCCTGGCCTCGGGCTCGCGCTCGGGAAAGGGCGGGGGCACCGGGGCGGCGTCCTCCGGGTCGGCGTCGAGCGCCTTCGCCACCGCCTCGGCGCGCTCCCGCGCCCGCTTCGCCTCGGCCTCCGGGTCGAGGGACCACACGACGAGCCCGCCGGGCCCCTTCGCCGGCCGCCGGGCCGCCACCAGGCGCTTCCCGTCCGGCGAGACCGCCGGCTGGCCGGTGAAGCCGTCGAGGTCGGCCCAGCCCTCCCCCGCCGCGCCCGGCCGCTCCGCCCGGTCCAGGGCGACGGCGTCGTGGGCGAGCTCGGCCCGGAAGCGCCCGTAGAGCGCCGCCGGGTCGTCACCGAAGACGCCGCGAAAGGCCGCGTCGAAGCCGCGCAGCTCCCGGGCGCTCGCCCGCGCCCACAACCGCTGCAGGGGCGGGCGCGCCTCGCCCTCGGGCGCCGGCGGCGCGTGGGCCACCAGCCACTCGAGGTAGGCCGAGCCGACGAGGTAGGCCATCGAGCCCCCGCGCCAGCGGTCGCCCGCGTCGAGCTCCTCGTAGGCGGGCATCGCCCCGTCGAGCGCCAGCGCCCGCAGCCAGGCCGCCCGGTCGTCGGAGGTCGGCCGCCCCCAGCCGGTCAGCCGCCCCTCGACCACCGTGGCGTAGCCCTCCATCACCCACCGCGGCGCCCGCAGGGTGATCGGCCCCACCCCGAGAAACACGCGCTCGGCCAGGCGCTCGGCCGGGTTGCGCGACACCCGGTCGAGGTGGTCGAGGTGCGTCTCCTCGTGGGTGGTGAGCAGCTCGCTCCAGGTGCGGTAGTGGCCGATGACCGAGTCCGGGTCGGGGGCGGTGGCGAACACGCCCATGCGCGGCCCGTCGAGGAGGGGCAGGGCGAAACCGTTGGCGGCGTTGAACGGGTCCATCACCACCACGTCCACCGGGCGGTCGGGGGCGTCGCCCACCTCGGCCGCCACCCGCTCGCGCACCGCGTCGAGGCGCGCCGCCGTCCCGAGGGCCCAGGCCTCGGCCGAGACCGGGTAGTGGACGCGAAAGTGCTCGGTCTCCACCGTGCGGTAGCTCGTGCCGGCGTCCTGCGCGCGCGCCGGGGGAACGGCGAGGAGCGCGAGCAGGGCGGCGAGGCCGCGCCGGGTTCGGGGGGGATCGTTCCGGGCCATCGCGCCACCTCCTCGCCCGCCGCCGGGCGCCGCCGGGCGACGTAGCACGGCGGCCCCGGCCGCGGCCCCCCCGCGCCGCCGCGCACCCGATCGGGTAGGATGCCCCGGCCCTTCGCGGCGGACCTCCGCCGTGGGGCCTCTTCGGGAGGGGACCGATGCGCCGCCGCCTCGTGTTGATGCGCCACGCCAAGAGCTCCTGGAAGCAGCGGGGCCTCGCCGACCGCGATCGCCCGCTCTCCGGTCGCGGGCGACGCGACGCCCCCCGGGTGGCCGAGGCCCTCGCGCGCCTGGGCTGGCGCCCGGACCTCGCCGTCAGCAGCGACGCCCGCCGCGCCCGGGAGACGTGGGAGCACATGGCCCCGGTCCTGG
>WGAH01000922.1 GCA_015489145.1 Deltaproteobacteria bacterium | reverse complement strand
ACGAAGTGGTCCTCGAAGCAGGCGACCTGCTCGGGATCGTGCACCGGGTCCTCGCCGAAGGCCTGCTCGTAGAGGGCCATGCACATGCCGGCGGTGTACTCGTGCATGCCGCGGAAGCCCGTGCGGCAGAGGACCTGGTCGCCGGGCTCGACCGAGGCGAGGCCGAAGCGCGGGCCGTCGTCGGCCGGCGAGCCGCCGGTCCAGGCGTGGCGGGCGACGATCTTCTCGACGACGTTCATCGGCCGGGCCGGGCGGTCGGTGGCGTACCAGGGGGCGGTCTCGCCGGCGAGCCAGCGCCGGGCGTAGGCCAGCAGCCCGCCGGCGCGGGCGACCTGCCGGAAGAAGGGTGGAAGCGCGTCGTGCAGCTCGTTCACGTCGACGTCTTCGCCGGCGCGGAGCCGGTCCACCACCGAGGTGTCGGTGGTGAAGGGCATGCCCGCGTAGACCATGTTCTCCTGGAAGATGCGCTGGAAGCTGTGGGCGACGACGAGCTCGATGCCGGCGCCCTGGTGGGCGACGACGGCGACCTCGCGGCTGGAGCCGCTGCCGTAGGCGTGGCCGGCGAGGACCACCTGGAAGCCCCCGCGCCGGATCGCGTCGTGGCCGACGACCTCCTTGAAGTTCTCGAGGAAGAAGGGGCCGAGGATCTCGGGGGTGTAGCCGAGGGTGCAGGCCTGGCCCGAGATCATCAGGTCGGTGTTGACGCCGTAGTGGAGCGGCTGGCCGGTCCAGGGCACGTCGCGGCCCTGGAGCTGGGCCTCGATGAGGGCGGGGTCGTCGTAGAGCACGAGCACGCGGCCGGTGAGCTTCATGGGGTCCTCCGGGCGCGCTCCATAACCGCGCCGGGGCGGGGATCGCGCCGCCCGATCACGACGATGCGGTCGAGGATGTCGGCGGGAACGGGGTCCTGGACGGGCACCACCTCCAGCCGCCGGCCGACGCCCTGCACGCTGAACACGGCGCCTCCGGCGCGGGCAAAGCCCTTGACCCGCAGGGTGTCGGGGCCGCGCAGCCCGGCGAGCCAGGCGCGAAGGGCGTCCTCGTCGGGGAGGCGGGGCACCGGGTGCACGGCGCTGGCGTAGGCGTCGTGGGCGTGCTCGCCGTGGTCCACCGGCGCCGGGGTGGAGCGGGTCGGGTCGCGGCTGGTGCCGGCGTAGACCACCCGCAGGTCGAGATCGCAGTGAACCGTCCGCACGACGGGCACGCCGGGGTTCATCGCGTGGATCGCGGCTTCGAGGTCGGGGAGGCGTTCCGGGGGCACCAGGTCGGCCTTGTTGAGGAGCACGAGGTCGGCGGTCTCGATCTGCTCGCGAAAGACGCCCTCCACCTCGGCGCCGTCGGCGAGTTGTTCGGCGCTGACGACGGTGACGACGGATTCCTCGGCCACCCAGTCGCAGATCGGCGGCTGGTAGAAGGTGAGCTGCACCTCGCTGGGCACGGCCAGGCCGCTGGTCTCGACGATGATCGCGTCGGGATCGAGGCGATCGCGGAGGCGGAGCAGGGTCTGGTAGAGCTGGTCGTTGAGGGCGCAGCAGATGCAGCCCCCCGCGATCTCGACGAAGCCGTCGCTTTCGCCGAGGGCCGCCGCGTCGACCCCGAGCTCGCCGAACTCGTTGGACACGTAGGAGGCGCGGCGCCCCGCCGCGGCGGCGGCGCCGAGGAGGCGCCGGACGAGGGTGGTCTTGCCGCTGCCGAGGTAGCCGCTCACGACGAGGCAGGGGATGCGCTTCACGCGGACCTCCCGGGGGCGCGGCTCACGGGTCGAGGTCGAGGTGGACGGGCGCGTGGTCGCTGGGGCGGGCGGCCTTGCGGGCCTCGCGGTCGATGGTGACGCCGCGGGTGCGCGCCAGGACCGGGGCGGTGACGAGGTGGTGGTCGATCCGCAGGCCGAGGCCCCGCTGGAAGCCCCGCCCGCGGTAGTCCCACCAGGTGTGGGCGTAGCGGCCGGACGCGTCGGGGTGGAGGTGGCGCCAGGCGTCGGTGAGCCCCCAGTCGAGGAGCTCCCGGAAGCGGGCGCGCTCGGGTTCGCTGCACAGGACCCGGTCGCGCCAGAGTTCGGGGTCGTGGACGTCGGCGTCGGCGGGGGCGATGTTGAAGTCGCCGCAGAGGACGAGGTCGTCGCCCGGGGTGGCGTCGGCGTCGAGCCAGTCCCGCAGGGCGCCGAGCCAGGCGAGCTTGCGGTGGTACTGCTCGTGGCCGACCTCGCGGCCGTTGACCACGTAGACGTTCACCACGCGCAGGCCGCCGGTGGTGGCGGCGAGCCCCCGGGCCTCGCCGTCGTCGACGGGAAGGCCGCGGACGACGGCGTCGATGGGGTGCAGCGAGGCGATGGCGACGCCGTTGTAGGACTTCTGGCCGAACACGGCGAGGTTGTAGCCGCGCTCCTCGAAGACCGCGGCGGGGAAGTCCTCGTCGCGGCACTTGAGTTCCTGCAGGCAGAGGACGTCGGGGCGGCGGTCGTCGAGCCAGTCTCCGAGCAGGTGGAGGCGGGCGCGAACCGAGTTGATGTTCCAGGTCGTGACGCGCAAGGCGGCACCTCCGGGAGAGGGCGGGATCGTCGCGGACCTAACCAGGGCGAGGGGCCGGGGCTCGGTCAGAAGCTGTCCGCATCGTCCGTTGCGATGGCCTGCTCGATGGCTTAGCCTTGCGCGGTGCCAAGCTGTGAGGGAGCTGCATGCGACGCGTTCCGATCCGGTTGTTCACCGCGCTGATCCTCCTCATCCTCTCGCTTCCCGCCCTGGCCCTCGATCTCACCGGCCAGCTCGAGGGTCGCGTGACGGATGTCGACGGCCTCGCCGTCCCCGGGGTCACGGTCAACCTCACCTCGCCCCAGATGCAGGGCGGCCGGTCGGCCGAGACCGGCCCCGACGGCGATTTCCGCTTCGTCGGCCTGCCCCCCGGCGACTACCGGGTCGAGGCGGTCAAGGCCGGCTTCAACACCGCGGTGGTCACCGCCACCGTCTCCAGCGGCCTCACCACCCGCGCCGACATCACCCTCGAGGTCGCCGTCGCCGGCGAGGCGCTGGTGGTCGAGAGCACCGCGCCGGTGGTCGACACCTCCTCGGTGCGCAGCGGGGTCGTCGTCTCCAAGCAGATGCTCCGCGACATCCCGAACCCGGGCCGCGACTACCAGACCGCCACCACCCTGGCGCCGGGCGTCGTCGACAACGGCACCGGCAACAACAACATCCGGGGCTCCTGGGCGCGGGGCAACCAGTACTACGTCGACGGCGTCAACACGACCGATCCGCTCACCAACACCTTCTCGATGAACATGAACTACGACGCCATCGAGGAGGTCCAGGTCATCACCGGCGGCATGGACGCCGAGTACGGGCGCAGCATGGGCGGGGCGATCCAGATCGTCACCCGCTCCGGCGGCAACGAGTACCACGGCGACCTCCAGTTCCTCAGCAGCGGCACGAAGACCCAGGTCTACAAGCCCCTCGCCGACGAGATCGACGCCTACGACGAGAACGGCAACGGCCGCATCGATCCCGACGAGCAGCCCGACAGCATCGACCGCAGCCTCGCCATCAACTTCGGCGGGCCCGTGTTGAAGGACGAGCTCTGGTTCTTCACCAGCGTGCAGGGCAACCTCAACGTCAGCACCGCCCGCGTGCCGGACTCGGTGGGCCGCCCGGCCGAGTTCCCCATGCAGTCGCGAAAGTGGCGCAGCGCCTACCTGTTCGGCAAGCTCACCTGGAAGCCGAACACCGACCACCGCATCTGGATCCACGCCCAGGGCGATCCCACCGACATCGAGAACGCCGACGCCGACCCCTACACCCTGCCCTCGGCCGAGAACTGGTGGCAGCAGGGCGGCTGGCTGTCCAGCATCGGCGAGCAGTGGACGCCGAACGCCGACACCATCGTCGACGCGCAGATCTCGGCGAGCAACAGCTACATCCGCTCGCGGCCGATCCAGTGGAAGACCCAGTGTACCGGCTACGACGAGTACGGCTGGTGCAAGAACGCCGACGAGATCCTGGCCTCCTCCGAGTTCGGTTCCTGGGAGGCCGCCGACGCCGACGGCTTCTCCTACGGCCCCGAGACCACCGCCTACTACACGAAGCGCAAGCGCTACTCCGGCTCCTTCGCCTACACCCGCTTCGCGCACCTGCTCGGCAAGCACCAGCTCAAGACCGGGCTCCAGGGCGACTGGCTGTCCTCCTACGAGGTGATCCCCGGCCAGGACACCTACGGCATCGTCTACTACACCTACACCGGCGACGATCCCGCCGACCTGTCCAGCTACGTCCCCTCGCAGCGCTACCTGTGGGAGGACAACGGCGAGACCACGCTTTCCGGCATGATTGGGAGCTGGTACGTCCAGGACCGCTACAACCCGGTCGACCGCCTGACGATCCGGCCCGGGCTCCGCGTCGACTACAGCCAGTTCTTCAACGCCGACGGCGAGTCCGTCTTCGACACGGTCACCTTCGCCCCGCGCTTCGGCGCCGCCTACGATCTCACCGGCGACGGCCGCACCCGCGTCCACGCCTACTACGGCCGTTTCTACGACAGCGGCTGGCTCGAGATCTCCAGCATCCTCTCCCGGGGCGGTTCCTACAGCGTCAGCTCCTGGAGCGACCAGGAGAACGACTGGTCGTCCTCGCCCTCGACGGTCAGCTCCGACGTGGTGCTGCTGCACGACGACATCAAGAACCCCAACTCCGACGAGTACGACGTCGGCATCGCCCGCGACCTCGGCGGGGGCTGGGGCCTCGACCTCGGCTTCACCTACAAGTACACGCGCAACATGTGGGAAGACGACGAGGTCAACGCGATCTACGACGAGACGGGCAGCGAGATGATCGGTACCCGCGACGGCACGGGCGAGCTCCGCTACCGGCTTCGCACCCCGGATGAGGCCTTCGTGCGGTACACCTCGGTCGAGCTGCAGGCCAACAAGCAGTTCGACGAGCACTGGGGCATGATCGCCTCCTACACCTGGAGCCGCGCCTACGGCCGCGCCCGCAACGACCTCAGCCAGGGCATGACCCCGGTGCAGTTCGACTTCGCGCCGCAGCAGCAGTACGAAGTCGGGCTCATGCCCTACGACGTGCCCCACTCCATCAAGATCGCGGGTTCCTGGCGCGAACCGTGGGCCCTCGACCTCACGAGCAACACGGCCCTCGGCTACCTGTTCGGCTGGAACTACCAGATCAGCTCGGGCACGCCCTACCGTCCGGCCTACTACAACAGCGTCTACGGCGGCTGGTACAACCACGACGAGCCCATCGACGGCGACTACCGCCTGCCGGCGTATTCCCGCCTCGACCTGAAGGCCGGCCTCACCATCGCCGCCGGGCAGACCACCTGGGACCTCACCGCCGAGTGCTTCAACGTCTTCAACGACCGCACCGTCACCGCGGTCCAGTCGGCGGCCTACGACCCCAACGGCGACCCCCTCGTCGACAGCGACGGGCACATCCAGTTCGGCTCGCCGCTGGCCCGGCAGCAGCCCCGCTACTTCCAGTTCGGCCTGCGAGGAGAGTTCTGATGCCCCGCAACCCGTACAGCACGCGCTTCCTCCTGCTCGCCCTCGGTGGCGTGGCCTCGGCCTGCCACCAGCCCGAACAGGGCATCAACCGCGCCGAGATTCGCGGTACGGCGATCCTCACGCCCGGCACCGCGGAAGAGGGCAAGGACACCCTGCGCGGCGAGAACAACGACACCTGGGACGCCGCGCTCACCGAGCTCCCCACGATCACCTACCGCTACATGTCGGTGAGCGGCAAGACCCGGGGCTTCCCCGATGCCAGCGACCCCGACGCCGACGTGGACGTCGACATCTACGTGCTCTCGCCCACCCCCGGCGCGCAGCTCGCCGAGGACGGCACCTTCACGATCACCATGGATTTCGACGCCACGACCTCGGGCGACACCGGCGGCGTGCCCGACACCGGCGCGCCGAGCTATGCCGACAGCACGGTCTACACCCTCGAGCTCTTCGACATGAGCGCCGCCGACATCGACACCGGCGACGCCGACCCCTACTACAAGGTGGCCGAGGCCAGCAGCGAGGGCACGGGCGGCCACGTCGAGATCACCCTCGACGCCGACACCTTCAGCCCCGGCAGCACCTACGCCCTGCGGGTCACGCCGGTCTACACCGACGGCACGGCCACCGGCGAGTACACCCTCGGTATCAGCGGTTTCGACCCGAACACGGGCAGGCTGCTCGTCGGCGCCTACCTCACCAACGATCCCGTCAACCACGGCAACCCGGTCGGCGGCAGCACGATCGAGCACTTCGAGTGGGACGACGAGGCCAAGACCTGGACCGGCACCTACGACATCTGGTTCATCCGCTCGGTCACCCAGTGCGAGG
>WGAH01000921.1 GCA_015489145.1 Deltaproteobacteria bacterium | reverse complement strand
GAATGCGCCCTGCTCCGCAAGTTCGCCTACGCGAGCCCGGGCCACGGGCGAAAGCGGCAGGTGATCCTGGCCAGCCACCACGACCAGCTCACCCACCGCATCTACGACCTGCTGCTCCCCCCCGGGGGGTTCACCATGCGGGAAATCGACCTCGTGGGCTGGTCGAAGCAGGCGGGTCCCACGGTCGAGGCCTTCGAGATCAAGCCGACGCGACAGGCCACGGGCGATACCCGCAAGGAACTGGCCGACGCCCTGGAGCGCCACGCCCGGGAGGAACGATGAACAAGCTCGTGATCGACCTGCGCGTGCTCACCCCCGCCTTCGTGCGGGGGGCGGATCCGGCCCGGCCCGAGCTGCGCGCGCCCTCCTTCAAGGGGCAGCTTCGGTGGTGGTACCGCGCCTGGAACCCGCTGGCCTGGAAGCCCGGCCAGGCCTGGTCCGAGGGTCGGGTCTTCGGGGGCACCCGGCAGGGCGAGGGGCAGTGCCCGTTCACCTTGCGGCTGCGCGAGGTGCCGCGTTTCGAGCCCGTGTCCTGGCGCGCCTTTTCCGCCAGCGCGCCCCGTGGGAACCGGCGCGGACCCGGCGGCCTGCGCTACCTGGGCTTCAGCCTGGGCATGAGGCAACACGGCGTGGCCGTCGACCACCGGGCGGTGCCGGCGGGGGTGCGCTTCAAGGCGGTGCACCTCTTTCGCGCCGAGCCGGGGCGGGAACAGGCGCGGGGCCTGCTCGCCGCCTGGTGGCTGCTGGCCCACCTCGGGGGAATCGGGGCGCGCTCGCGGCGGGGCTTCGGCTCGCTGGCGATCGAGGGCTGGGAATGGTCCGGCCACGACGAGCTGCTCGCCGAGCTTCCCCTGCCCTTCCAGGCGACGCGCGCCGAGGACTGGGCCCGGGCGCTGGTGGACGGGCTCGACGTGCTGGAGCGCTGGGCCCCGAAACGCGGCGGTTGGCCCGCCATGGCGCCCAACCTGGGCCCGGGCACGGAGGTGGCGATCGATGGCCGCGGCTGGCGAAGCATCGAGGAGGCGCTCGAGGATGCCGGCCGGAGGTTCGCGACCTGGCGCATGGGACACCGCGCGCCGCCGAACCGGATCGAGGACCGGGTGACCATCGGGTTGCCGCTGGTGACCGGAAGGGGCCCTCGCCGGCGGTCCTGGCGCCCGGCGGCCTTTCGGACCGAGCGGGTGAAAAGCGACCGCCACGCCTCCCCGCTCCACCTCCACGTCGGCGCCTGGCGCGGTGGACTCGGGGTGACCTGGTCCCTGCTCGCCGGGCCGCGGCCGGGCCTCGAGCGCTACCGGGTGCACGAGCTCGAGGGCAACAGGACCTATCGGGAGGTGGCGAGCGACATCCTGCCCGGTTTCGTCAGCGGCGTTGCGGGTCCTCGGTGGTCGGCGGGGACGAGGTCGATCACCTGGCTCCACCTCGACGTGTTGGGCCGCCTGGCCCCGCCACCCTCGTCGTCGGCGCGCGTGCGGGAGGTGCGCTACAGCGGACTCGAGGGCCCGGCCATCGGCCTGCCGGTCGACACGCGCGCGGTGGACTGGACGGCTGTTCGCGACACGGTTTCCCGCATGGTCGGGCAGGCGCGCGAAGCGGAAGAGATCCTCGTCAGCGGAAAGGCCCCGCTCCCGGTGTTCGCCTGGCTGGGCTTCCAGCTCCAGCCCTGGGCCGGCGAGCGGCAGGTGGTCGCCAACCAGCGCAAGAACAAGCGGTGGGACGTGATCGACCTGTCCGTGGCCGCGCGCGGGGCCTTCTTCGACGCGGTCGAGGGCCTCGACGGCTCGGAGGCCCCCGGCTGGGTGGCGATCTTCGTGTCGGTCATGGGTGCGCCGCCCGACGTGCAGGGCCTGCGCGCCTACTTCGACGCCGCGGGCCTTCCCTGGGCCGGGCTCGTCACCGTGCGCACCCGCGAGCCCGCCCTGCTCGATGCCGAGAGCGGGCCCGATGCCGCGCAGCAGCTCGCCGACATCGTCTCCCAGGTCCCGGGGGCCTTCCCCAAGCAGCAGGGCGTGGTCCTGTTCGTCGCCGGGCCGGTCAGCCTCGGCTTCATGGCCGGACGGGCGGTCAACCCGAACATGTTCACCGGCCTCCACCTGCCCAACTTCGCGGGAGGCGCCTACCTGCCGGCGATTCGCTACATCGGGCCGGCCCGCTGGCGGTGGGACTTCTTCCTCGCCCACGCGGGCCCCGACGCCCCCATCGCCGAGCGCCTCCACGACCTGCTCGCGGGCTGGGGGCGGCGCGTCTTCCTCGACAACCGCACCCTTCGGCCCGGCGACGACTGGGACCTTGCGTTGCGCCAGGCCCAGCGTGACAGCCGCGTCACGGTGGTGCTCGTCTCGGCCCGTACCGACCAGGCCTACTACCAGCGCGAGGAAATCGCCGCCGCCATCGACCTCGCCCGGCGCCACGGGCGCCGCGTCGTGCCGGTCTACCTGCCGGGCAGCGACCGCGACGCGGTCCCCTACGGCCTGCGCCTGAAACACGGCCTCACGGTCGAGGACGCGGGCGACCTGCAGCCGGTCGCCGAGCGCCTGCACTCCCTCCTCGATGATCTCGGAGACGAAGCATGACGTCCTGGTGGACCGACAAGCTCGCGCAGACCTTTCACGACCCCTTCCTCAAGGCCTGGTGCCAGGACAGGACCGCCCGGGAGCTGGCCCACTGGCTGGAGGGCGAGCTGGACGGCGATGTCGGCAATGAGGATACGGGTTTCTGGGATCGCCACGCCCAGGACAAGGTCGGCATGTTGCTCGCCTTGCGCCTTCTCGGCGATGGCTTCACCTTTCCGGGCAAGGGCGCCCTCTGGCGCGATGCGAAGCAACTCGCCGAACAGCTCGAGGTCGGGCGGTACGTCGCGCGCATCGCCGCCGACTTCGCGGCGACTGGGGCCGACCGGCCGGTCCTGGGTGGGGCGAAGCAGGTCCGGGTGAAGTTCTGGGAGCCGGATCAGGACCACGTGACCGTCACCCACCCGCTGTGTGAAGGGCCCCTCGATCTGCCGGTTCCAGACAAGCTCGACACCCTGAAGCGCGAGAGATTCGAGCCTTCCGTCAAGCTGCTCGACGGGTACCGGGCGCTCCTCGACGGGTTCAGCGGCGAGGAGCGCCACCGTCGCGCCACCCTCGTCGCCTGGCGCCGCCTGCCGGAAGACCTCGCCGCAGACGACGGGATCTTCTGGCCCCTGCAGCCCGCCGACACCCGCTGCCCCGATCACAGCATCTGGGACCACCTGCGCCTGAGCTCGGCGCTGGCCTTCCTCGCCACCGGGTGGGCCGCCGACGACCGGCGTCGGGTCCGGCACACCCGCGACGCCCGGCCGTGGCTGCTCAGCGCCTGGGTGGGGCCGGCGCGCGACTTCCTGGGCCTGGCCCGCACCGGCCGCGACCTGTGG
>WGAH01000920.1 GCA_015489145.1 Deltaproteobacteria bacterium | reverse complement strand
AAGGTGGCGCGATCCACCGGCACCAGGGGCACGTCGCCGGCGAGGGCCTCGGCGAGCGCCCGCACCTCGTCGTCCACCGCGTCCACGACCACGATGAGGCCGGCCCCGCGGACCACCACCCGCTCCACGCGGCCGCCGAGGGCGCGGCCGAGGCGGGCGACGATGTCGGAGAGGTCCAGGTCCTCCGGGGTGTCCCGCGGCGGCCGGTCGGGCTGGGCCGTCGGGCCGTCGGGCTCCCGCCCGGCCGCGGGGAGGGCGGCGGGCCGCGGCTCCTCCGGCGCGGCCGCGGCCTCCGCCTCCCCGTCCTCGTCGGCCCCGGCCAGCGCCTTCATCGCCAGGGCCACCGCCTGCCGGCTCAGGCCCACGGCGTCCTCGCTGCCGTCGGGCTCGACGGCGTGCCGGAAGAGGTCGCGCTTGGTCGCCACCAGCCCGGCCACCCGCTCCTCGTAGGACTCCCGGGCGACGAGCAGGAAGACCTGCACCGTCCGCCGCTGCCCGAGGCGGTGGATGCGGGCGATGCGCTGGCCGAGCACCGCCGGGTTCCACGGCAGGTCCACGTTGATCAGCGCGGAGGCGCACTGGAGGTTGAGGCCGGTGGCGCCGGCGTCGGTGGAGATGAACACCCGCGCCTCGGGCTCCTCGTGGAAGCGGCGGATCAGCTCGCCCCGCTTCGCCGTCGGCACCCCGCCGTGGAGGCGGATCACGCCGAGGCCGAGCCCCTCGGCGACGCCGGCCACCAGCCGGCTCATGCGCTCCCACTCGGTGAAGATCACGACCTTGTGGTCGCCCTCGACGCAGAGGCCCGTCAGGAGGGCGGCGATCTCGCGCAGCTTGGGGCTGTCGGGCGCGGCCTCCTCGTCGACGAGGGCCGCGGCGTCGCAGGCCATGCGGGCGCGCTGCAGGGCGCTGAGCAGGCGCTTCTCCTCGGTGGGGGTGAGGGGGCGCTTCTCGGCGATGCGGGCGTAGCGCGAGGCGGCCGACTCGGCGGCGTCGTGGGCGGCCCGCTGCCGGGGGTCCAGCTCGACGTCGCGCCGGTGGACGATGCGGTCCGGGAGCTGGTCGGCGACGATGCGGCGGTCGCGTCGCAGCATCACCGGGGCCAGGCGCCGGCGCAGCTCGCTCAGGTTGCGGTAGCCCAGCACGCGGCCCGTCGCGCTCGTGACGTGGAACTCCAGCATGAAGCTCCACAGCGGCCCGAGCACCCGGGGGTCGACCACCTGCATGAGGCTGTAGAGGTCCTCGAGGCGGTTCTCGAGGGGCGTGCCGGTGAGGACGAAGGCGAAGCGGGAGGGCAGCGCCTTGACCGCCGCCGCCGTGCGCGTGCGCCAGTTCTTGATGCGCTGCGCCTCGTCGAGGACGAGGAGGTCGGCGGGCAGCTCGCGGCGGATCTCGTCCACGTCGCGCAGGACCAGCTCGTAGTTGACGATGGTGAACGGGGCGCCCTGCCGGTACTGGGCCCGCCGGCGCGGGCGCGGGCCCTGGACGACCACCGCCTCCTGGCCCGTGAAGCGCTCGATCTCGCGCGCCCACTGGTGCTTGAGGGAGGCGGGGCAGACGACGAGGGTGCGGCGCACGCCCTCCTCGGCCTGGAGGAGCACGGCGGCGGCGATGGCCTGGAGGGTCTTGCCCAGCCCCATGTCGTCGGCGAGCATCGCCCGGCCCCGACCGGCGAGGAAGGCGACGCCCTCGACCTGGTAGGGGTAGAGGCGCGCCCGGACGCCCGGGAGGTGGCCGCCGGCGTGGCGCAGGCGGTCGGCGAGGCGCCGGGAGCGCTCGGCGCGAGCGGCGTCGTCGGCGAGGTGGCGCACGTGGTCGCGCACGTCCCGCCCGACGTGGACGCCGCGCCGCTCCAGCTCGTCGAAGATACCGGCATCCTCGGGGAGGCGGCCGGCGAAGGCCCCGGTGGCCGGATCGAAGTGGCGCGCCACCTCGGCGGGGACGGCGGCGTCGGCGGGCCGGCGAAGGCGGACGGCGGGGGCGTCGGGGCCCTGCCAGTCGAGGTGGACCACCGGGCGGGTCACGCCCCGGCGGGCGAGGCGGGCGAACTTGTGCGGCGCCCGTTGCCGGAGGTGGTGGCGCACGGCCTCGACGTGCTTGCAGGTGCCGAGGCGGTTGGTGGCGAAGTCCGGGCAGGTGCAGGTGTTG
>WGAH01000919.1 GCA_015489145.1 Deltaproteobacteria bacterium | reverse complement strand
TCGAAGGGGTGCAGGATATTAGACAGCCCCCCTGCCGCGCGCAAGGCGCGGCGCGTCAAGCCGCGGTGGGATCGCGCGGCGGAGGAGGGAGCGGTGGCGCGGGGGGAAACGGAAGCCGGTGTCCCGGAGGACGAGGCGCTGGCCCGGGCCGTCGAGGAGGTGCGCGAACACCTCGTCGCCGTCCGGGGCGGCGCGCCCTTCCTGTCGGCCCAGGACGCCCGGCGGCTGCTGGCGTGGCTGGAGGCGGGGGTGCCGGTGGCGGCCATCCTCGCCGCCGTCGACCGGGTGGCCGAGCGCCGCCGCCAGCGCCGCGTCCGCGGTCGCCTCACCCTCGCGGCCTGTCGCCGGGAGGTGGAGCGCCTGCGCCGGCGGGGCCTCTCGGGGGCCGCGCCGGCCCCGGCGCCCGGCGCGCGGGAGCCGGCGAAGGGCCTGGCCCGCCTCGCGGGGGAGATCGCCGAGATGCCGGTCCCGGACGGGCTCCTGGAGGAGCGGCAGGCCCTTTCCGACGCGCTGGCCGACCTCGCCGCGGCCCCGCTCTCCCAGGAGGAGCGCGCCCGCCGGGCCGCCGCCGCCTGCCGCCGCTTCCAGCGGGCCGCCTGGGAGCGGGCCGACCGGGAGGCGGCCCGCGCCGCCGCCGCCGAGGAGCTGGCGGGCATGAGGGAGGTCGTCTCCGAGCGGGTCTTCGCCGACCTCGTCGAGGAGGCGGCGCGCCACCGGGTGCAGCGGGCCTGGCCCCTCGTGAACGCCTCGGTGGTCTGGGATAGGCTGGAGCCCTCCTCCTCCGGGAAAGCCGATGCCTGACGATCCCCGGGACGCGACCGCCGCGCCGCCCCCCCAGCCCGATCCCGCGTGCCCGCGCTGCGGCGGCGAGGGGGTCGTCCCCGGCGCCGAGGGCGAGCACGCCCGCCTCGAGCTGTGCGGCTGCATCCCCCCCTGCCCGCGCTGCGGCGGCACCGGCCGGGTCTTCGTCCAGCGGGAGGACGGCACCACCGTCGCCGGGCGCTGCGCCTGCCAGCGGCTCCCCGACCGGGTGGCGATCTTCAACCGCGCCGGCATCCCCGCCCGCTTCAACCGGGCCACCCTCGTCAGCTTCGCCCGCGGCGCCGGCATGATCGGCGATGGCGACAAGATCGCCGCCTTCCAGGCCGCCGCCGCCTGGCTCAAGTCCTTCGACCCGGCCCGCGAGAACCGCGGCCGACGAGGCCGTGGAGCACCAGGCCGCGGCAAGACCCACCTCCTGGTGGCGGTGGCGCGCTCCCTCATCCTCGACCGCGGCGTGCGGGTGCGCTTCATCGAGTTCACCCGGCTGCTCGGCCTGCTCCGCGAGGGCTACGGCGCCGGCCGCTCCGACGCGGTGCTCCTCAACGAGCTCGCCGCCGTGCCGGTCCTCGCCATCGACGAGCTGGGCAAGGGCCGCATGACCGACTGGGAGCTGAGCGTCATCGACGACATCGTCTCCCGCCGCTACAACAGCTTCGGCTGCCTGCTCGGCACGAGCAACTTCCGGCCCGCCCCGCCCAGCGGCGCGCCGGTGCCGGAGCTCGCCTCGGCGGCCATCCAGCGCCAGACCCTCGGCGACCGCCTCGGCGAGCGCACCTGGTCGCGCCTGGGCGAGATGTGCGACTTCGTCGAGGTCGGCGGCGTGGACTACCGCGTGGTGGGGCGCTCCCGGTAGGGGCGCCGCTCAGAAGTCCAGCTCGTCGAAGCGCATCTCCTCGACCTCCTCGGGGGTGAGGTGGCTGGACGCCTCGATGAGCATGTCCACCGCCGTGCCGGTCTCGAGGTCGGTGGCCGAGACGCGCACGATGCCGTCGGCGTCGATGGCGAAGGCCACCTCCACCCGCACCTCGCCCCGGGGGGCCGGGCGCAGGCCGTCCAGCACGAACTCGCCGAGCAGCTCGTTGTCGCCGGCCATGCGGCTCTCGCCCTGGAAGACCTGGATGCGGACCTCGGTCTGGTCGTCGTGGGCGGTGTGGAACACCTTGCTGGCCTCGGTGGGGATCGGCGTGTTGCGCGGGATGATCGCCTCGACGAAGCCGCCGACCGTGCGGATGCCCAGGGTCTGCGGGGTGACGTCGAGGAGCACGGCGCCCGGGTCCTCGTCGAAGCTCGAGAGGTTGCGGGCCTGGATCGCCGCCCCCATCGCGACGACCTCCTCGGGGTTCAGCTCGGCCACCGGCGTCATCTCGAAGTAGGCGCCCACCGCCTCGCGCACGAGGGGGAAGCGGGTCATGCCGCCGACGAGGAGCACCTGGTCGATCTGCCGCGGGCTGAGGCCGGCCTCCTTGAGGGCGTCGTCGCACACGACGAAGGTGCGCTGGATGAGCGGCATCACCAGGCGCCGGGCCGTGGCGAGGTCGAGGGTGGTCTCGAGCTGGATCGCGTTGCCGTCGGCATCGCGGCCGAGGGCGGGCGCGGTGACGTCGACGACCTCGGCGCTGCTCAGCGCGATCTTGGCGCGCTCGGCGGCCTCGCGCAGCTTGGTGCGGGCGGCGTGGCTGCCGGACAGGTCGACGCCGGTCTCGGCCTGGATGCGGGCCATGAGGTGCTCGGCGATGGCCGAGTCGAAGTCGTCGCCGCCGAGGAAGGTGTCGCCGGCGGTGCTGACCACCTCGAAGACGTCGTCGTCGAGGCGCAGGATCGAGATGTCGAAGGTGCCGCCGCCGAGGTCGTAGACGGCGAGGTGCTGCCGCCGGCCCTTGTCGTAGCCGTAGGCGAGGGCGGCGGCGGTGGGCTCGTTGATGATGCGGAGGCACTCGAGCCCGGCGATGCTGGCGGCGTCGCGGGTGGCCTGCCGCTGGGCGTCGTTGAAGTAGGCGGGCACGGTGATCACGGCGCCATCGACCTTTTCGCCGGTGGCCTCCTCCGCGATGCGCTTCATGTGGGCCAGGACGTGGGCGCTGACCTCGGGGACCGCGTAGACCCGCCCCTGCACGCGAATGCGCGCGTCGCCGTGGGGGCCCTCGGCGATGCCCCAGGCGACCATCTGCCGGACGCGCTCGACCTCCGGGGCGTCGAAGCGCCGCCCCATGAGGCGCTTGGCCGAGAAGATCGTGTTCTCGGGGGCGTAGGTGAGCTGCATGCGCGCCCGGTGGCCGACCACCACCGAGTGCCCGTAGCCGAAGGCCACGACCGAGGGATGCACGGTGCGGCCCTCGCCGTCGGCCAGGACGACCGGCTGGCCGTCCCGGACGGTGGCGACGACGGAGTTGGAGGTCCCGAGGTCGATGCCGACGCTGATGCCCACGGCTACTCCTGGGGGGTGGGGTGGTGAGCGGCGTCCGAGGATAGCAGGGACGCGAGCACGTCGCGCATGGCGGCGTGGACGCGCCCGTTGGTGGCGAGCAGGCGCGGGCGGTCGAGGTCGAGGGGGCCGCCGTCCATGTCGGTCACCCGCCCCCCGGCCTCCTCGACGAGGAGCCGGCCGGCGGCCACGTCCCAGGCCTGGAGGCCGAACTCCCAGAACCCGTCGGCGCGGCCGGCGGCGACGTGCACGAGGTCGAGGGCGGCGGAGCCGCAGCGGCGGATCCCGCGCGCCCGGCGCAGGAAGGCCTCGACGTGGCGGAGGTAGTGGGCGGCGCGCTGGCGGCGGTCGTAGGGAAAGCCCGTGAGCAGGAGGGCCTCGTCGAGGCTGGCGGTGGGGGAGACGCGCAGGCGGCGGTCGCCGCACCAGGCCCCGCCGCCGAGGCTGGCCCGGTACGCGACCCCGGCGAGGGGGTCGGCGATGCAGCCGGCCACCACCCGGCCGCCCTCCTCGAGGGCCACCGACACGCAGAAGGCCGGGAAGCCGCGCACGAAGTTCACGGTGCCGTCGAGGGGATCGACGATCCAGCGCCGGTCTCCGGCGGCGGCGCCGCCGCCTTCCTCGGCCAGCACCGGCACCCCGGGGCTCTCGCGGTCGAGAACGGCGCGAATCGCCTCCTCGGAGGCGAGATCCACCTCCGTGACCGGGTCCACCGGCCCCTTGAGCACGACCCGACCGGCGGGGTCGGACCGGTCGAGGGCCCGGCGCACCACGGCCGCGCCCGCCCGGGCGGCCTCGACGGCGACGGCGAGGGCGTCGAGGGACACTCAGCCGCCCGTGCAGCTCACCTGGCCGCCGGACTCGGAGCAGGTCCACGAGCCCGGCCCGCGCACCTGCACCACGGTGCGCGCGTCGTTGATGATGACCAGGCAGGTGGTCACGTCGTCGAAGACCTGGCGGGTGGTGCCGACGAACTCGACCGACTTGCCGTCGCCGCACTGGAGCTTGGCCTCGGTGCCCTGGGCGACGAAGCGCACGGTGGCCGGGAAGCCGCCGGAGGCGGCGGTGCTGGTGGTGGTGGCGGCGGTGGTGGTCGAGCTGGAGCCGCTCGACCGCGTCGCGGCGCCGCTCGTCGTCGAGCCGCCGCTTCGCTTCGGGGCGGCGGAGGCGGAGCGCCGGGTGGCGGACGAGGAGCGCCTCGTCGAGGTGCCGCCGGTCTTCCTGGTGGGCGGTTTCGTCGTCTTCGACGAGGAGGTCGTCCGCGGCGCGGGCTTTTCGGGCGGCGGCTCGGCGGGTCCGGGAGTGCCGGTGTCGGCGGCCTCCTTCGTCGACGCCGGGGCCTGGTCGGTGGCGGCCCGGTCGGTCGGCGCCTGGTCGGCGGCGGCGCCCTCGTCGCCCTGGCGCAGGAACCAGATGCCCGCGCCGATGAGGCCGCCGCCCCCGCAGAGGAGGACGAAGGCGCCGAGCACGATGAGCACGAGCTTCACCGGGCTCTTCTTCGCCGGAGCCTCCGAGGCGGCGCCGGGCGCGGCGATGGCGGGCGCGCCGGGGGAGGCGACGGG
>WGAH01000918.1 GCA_015489145.1 Deltaproteobacteria bacterium | reverse complement strand
GACGGCTACGGCGACGCGGGCAGCACCACCACCGCCTGCGACCAGCCCACCGGCACCGTCAGCGACGACACCGACTGCGACGACGCCGACGCCAGCGTGAACCCCGGGGCCACCGAGGTCTGCAACGAGGTGGACGACGACTGCGACGGCGACGTCGACGAGGAGGCCGCCGACGCGAGCACCTGGTACGCCGACGCCGACGGCGACGGCTACGGCGACGCGGGCAGCACCACCACCGCCTGCGACCAGCCCACCGGCACCGTCAGCGACGACACCGACTGCGACGACGCCGACGCGAGCGTCTACCCCGGCGCCGACGAGTTCTGCGACGAGGTCGACAACGACTGCGACGGCGACGTGGACGAGGAGGCCGTCGACATGTCGCCCTGGTACGCCGACGCCGACGGCGACGGCTACGGCGACGGCTACGACTACGTCTACGCCTGCGACGCGCCGAGCGGCCGGGTCCGCAACTTCCGGGACTGCGACGACACCGACGCCGCGGTGAACCCGGCGGCCACCGAGGTCTGCGACGGCATCGACAACGACTGCGACGGCGACGCCGACTGGGGGCTGGGCGTGCCCGACAGCTACGCCGCCATCCAGGACGCCATCGACGCCGCCAGCGACGGCGACACGATCTGCGTGGCCTCGGGCACCTACGTCGAGACCATCGACTTCGACGGCAAGGACGTGTTCGTCTACGGCTGGGAGGGGGCCGAGACCACCACGATCGACGGCGACGGCAGCGGCCCGGTCGTGCTGTTCGCCAGCCGCGAGACGGCGGACGCGAAGCTCGCAGGCTTCACGATCACGGGCGGGGACGCCGAGGAGGGCGCCGGCATCTACGTCAACAACGCCGACCCCACCCTCCAGGACCTCGTCGTCAGCGGCAACACCTGCACGACCACCAGCGACTACTGCTACGGCACCGGCATCTACCTCGAGGACTCCCAGGCCTCGCTCGACGGCCTGAGCATCGCCGGCAACACCGCCGAGGGCACGCTCTACGCCGGCCGCTACGGCTACGCCTACGGCGTCGGCCTGTACGCCACGGGCAGCGATCTCGCGATGCAGGACGTGGACCTCACCGACAACGAGCACGCCTCCAGCGCCAGCTACTACCTCACGAGCTACGGCATCGGCGCCGCCTTCGTCAACACCGACGTGGCCTGGTCGGGCGGCACGATCTCGGGCAACACCAACGGCAGCGCCTCGGCCACCTACGCCAGCGGCGCCGGCGCCGGCATCTACCTGTCCAACGCCAACTTCGACGGCAGCCACCTCGTCGTCGCCGACAACGCGATGACCGGCGGCTACAGCGGCTACGGCGGCGGCGTCGCGGCCTACGGCGGCAGCGACCTCGCCCTCACCAACGTCATCGTGGCGAACAACGAGGTGGAGGGCGGCTCGGGCTGGTACGGCTACGCCTACGTGATGGGCGGCGGCGTCTTCCTCGGCCAGTACGCGAACGGCGCCCTCGAGAACTGCGACATCGTCGGCAACGCCGCCACCGCCAGCTCGGGCACCTCCTACGGCGGCGGGGTGGCGACCTACTACTACGCCGATCTCACCCTGCTCAACACCAACCTCGTCGCCAACGAGGCCGACAAGGGCGGGGCGCTGGGCACCTACTACAGCAGCTACCTCGGCAGCACCGACATCACGTACTCGAACTTCTACGACAACGGCACCGACGAGTTCGAGGGCTACTCCGACCCGGTGGGCAGCGACGGCAACATCAGCGACGACCCGCTCTACGCCGACACCTCGGCCACCGACGGCGTCGACTGGGACCTCAGCCTCGACCCGTCGAGCCCCTGCGTGGACGCCGGCGACCCGAGCATGACCGACGTGGACGGCAGCGTCGCCGACATCGGCGCCTACGGCGGGGCCGGCGGCGGCTGGTAGCGCCCCCCCCGCGCCGCCGGGGACGCCCCCCGCTATCCTGCCTCCTCCCGGACGGGCACGGGTCGGGCGGGGCGGCGTCCCCGCCGCGCGGGGTGTGCCATGCGGACGTTCCACCTTGGCCTTCTCCTGCTGATCGCCTGCGGCGACAAGCCCGGGGACACCGGCGACGCCTCGGCGGCCGGCGACGGCGGCGCCTCCGGTTCCGACGAGGGCGCCGCCGACACCGGCGGGTCCCCCGACACCGGCGGGTCCCCCGACACCGGCGGGTCCGCCGACACCGGGTCGCCGGGCGACACGGGCTCGCCCGCCGACACCTCCGCCGACACGGGCGACACCGCCGGCTCCGAGCCGCGCGACGCCGACGGCGACGGCTGGATGTCCGACGTGGACTGCGACGACGGGGACCCCGCCGTCCACCCCGGCGCCGAGGAGGTCTGCGACGGCGTGGACGACGACTGCGACGGCGTGGTGGACCCGGGTCTCGCGGTGCCCTCGGCCTACGCGACGATCCAGGACGCCATCGACGCCGCCTCCGACGGCGACACGGTGTGCGTGGCCCCGGGCACCTACGCCGAGACCCTCAAGCTGCGGGGCGCGGCCATCACCGTCGAGGGCGGCGGCGGGTCGGCGGCGACGGTGATCGACGGCCGGGGGCGCGGTCCCGTGGTGAGCATCGCCGGAGCGGCGGCGAGCGGCACCGTGCTGCGCGGCTTCACCGTCACGGGCGGCGAGGCCGGCGAAGGCGCGGGAATTCGCGTGCGGAGCGCGGCCCCCACCCTCCAGGACCTCGTCGTGAGCGGCAACACCTGCACCAGCATGGACGGCGCCTGCTACGGCGTGGGGGTCCTCCTGGACTCCGCGGCGGGCGCGGTGCTCGAGGATGTCGCGATCACCGACAACGTCGCCGCCGGCTCCGGCAAGGGCGGCATGTACACCGAGGCCCGCGGCGTCGGCCTGTACGCCACGGAGAGCACCCTCACCCTGACCGACGTGGACCTGACCGCCAACGTCCACCGGGCCCGCGTCGGCTACATGGCGAGCACCCTCGGCGTCGGCGCGTGGTTCCGGGACAGCACCGTGCGGTGGTCGGGGGGCGTGGTGGCGGACAACGAGAGCGACGGCAGCTCGTGCAGCACCGCGAGCATGATGGGGGGCGGGATCTTCCTCCAGCAGACCACCCTCGATGCCGAGCACCTCGTCGTCGCCGACAACCGGATCGACGCCGGCAGCACCGCCTGGGGCGGCGGCATCGCCGCCGACGGGGTCGTCGGGATCGTCGCCGCCGCTCGCCGTGTTGTGGGCGACGACGACGTTGGTGAG
>WGAH01000917.1 GCA_015489145.1 Deltaproteobacteria bacterium | reverse complement strand
TCCCCGCGGCGCTCCGCCGGGCCTTTCTCGAGCCGCTCCCCGACGGCGCCGGTCTCGAGCCCGACGAGCCGACGGTCCACCGCTTCTGGGTGCTGCGCGAGCGCATCGAGTCGGCGATTCGCAAGGGGCGCTCGCCGCAGCGCATCGCCCGCCTCGCCGAGCTGCCGCCCTCCGACCCCCTGCTGCGCCTGGCGGTGCTCGGCTGCCTGCTGCCCCACCGGGTCGAGGTGCGCCCCGCCGGTTTCGACCTCGAGGGCCTCACCCGCGCCGGCGGGGACGCGATGTTTCGCGGGCTCTACCCGTTCATTCGATCCATCGCGATCTACCCGGCGGGCACGGCGGCCGACAACGCCGTCTTCGCCGGCACCCCCGGCTGGGGCTACGCCCAGCTCGCCAAGGTGCTGGTGCGGGTGCCCTGGCTCGACGGCCTGCGCCGGTGGCTGGAGCGGCGCACCATCGATCGCTTCGTCGACTACTTCACGCGCACCGGCGTGGTCGTGCCCGAGCGCATCAGCCTCGTCGCCTTCGACGGGCGGTGGCGGCGCATCAGCAGCCACGCCGCCGGCGGGCCCGCCGCCGGCCGCTTCTTCGTGCGCGACCTCGTCGAGAAGACGCGCGGGATGCTCGGCTACCTCGCCCGCATCCCCCGGGTGATCGTGCGCGAGGGCATCTTCGGATCGACCATCGTGCGGGTCGAGTCCCGCACCGAGGACGGCCGCCGCAAGAGCTTCACCGAGAGCCAGCTCGCCGAGGGCCTCTACACCAACCGCGTGTTCATCGCCGGCGTCGGCACGGTGCCCACCACCAACCCGACGAGCTTCGCCGGCCAGTCCTCGCTGTGCCTGGTGGTGCCCATCGTCACGCGCGACGCGAGCGGGCACACGCAGATCAGCCTGCGGGGCATCGGCGCCTTCGTCGAGGCGGTGGCCAAGGGCATCCTCGCCCGCACCCTGCACATGCTCGGCCTCGGCGTCGGCGGCCTGGCGGGCGGCGGCAAGTTCGCGGCGCTCCTGCCCGAGCACCAGGTCGCGATCAAGGAGGGCGAGGAGATCGACATCCGCTACATGGACCGCCAGCGGCGGCCGCGGGCGGTGCCGGTGCAGGTCTCCGGCGACCCCTTCCAGGCCTGGCGCGTGCAGATCCACTCGTCCTGGGCGCCGATCCCGGTGCTCGGCCACGACCGCTCGCTGCTGCTGTCCACCACCCGCGCCATCCTCGCGGCGGTGCGCCTGCGGCAGTCCTACCACCTCGCCAGCGTCTACATCGGCGGCCTGCACTACTTCCGCCACCTCGTCGGCCCGCCGTGGTCGGCCGACCTGGCGGCGCGCACCGGCCTCGTCGAGCCCCCGCGCTGGCTGCCCCTGCCCATCGCCTACGCCCAGGCCCGCCTCATCGCCGCCTGGAAGGAGGCCGGAGCCGGCGAGTTCGTCGACACCACCAAGGCCGGCCTCGACCTCGGCCGCCGGGGGCGCTACGCCCACAACAACGACCAGACCGCGCACCTCGTCGTGCTGCGCGAACCGCACCGCTTCCTGCTGGTGCGACAGCTCCGGGCGATGCCCGACGGCTCGATCTACGAGAACCGCACCCGCTACATCGCCACCGGCGCCGCCTGGATCGTCCGCCACAGCCAGACGATCGGCTGGCACGAGGACCAGCCTCCGCAGCTCATCCAGGAGGACCACTACTTCCGGGATGCCGAGGAATTCCAGCGGGACGCGCCGGCCTTCTTCCCGATGCTCGGCGGCTTCGGGCCGCCCGCGCCCGAGCCCGGCGAGGCGGACGACGGGAGTTCCGCCAGCGAACCCGCCGGGGACTGATCCCCCCCGGGGCGGATTCGCGCGGACCGGCTACGTTGGAGGCGTCGGGACGCGCCCCGCGGCGCGAAGGAGAGCACGATGATCGAGGCCCCCGCCATCCACCTCCAGCCCGTGAGCGTGACGCGGCAGATGGCCGCCGCGCTGCCCGAGCTGCGGGCCATCGCCGAGTCCAAGGGCCTGCGCCTGCACCACCTCGGCGCCGGCTACCCCCACCCCGAGGTCAGCGACCCGCGCACCTACACCCGGCGGCGGGAGGAGCACCTCAAGTGGCTCGCCTCGCGGGGCACCGACCCCGACCGCACCATGCGCGAGCTGATGCTGTCGATCTTCGGCTACACCGACACCCTGGGGCCGGCCGAGACCCGCGAGGCCTTCGCCCGGGTCTACGGCGCCGACTTCGGCCTGGCGATGAAGCCCGACAACCTCGTGCCAACCGTCGGTTCCACCGGCGGCATCGCGCTGATGTGCTCGATCTTCGAGCGGGCCGGCGAGCCGGTGGCCTACATCGTCGACGCGCCGACCTACACCGGCTTCGTGTCCCGGGCCGGGCTGTACGACAAGGCGCGCTTCTACAGCGTCGAGCTCGACGAGGCGGGCCCCGATCCCGAGCACCTGCGCGCCCAGGTGCGCCGGGCCCGGGCCGACGGCCTGCAGGTCGCCTTCTACTACACCGTTCCCGACGGCCACAACCCGGCGGGCATCAGCTTCTCGCAGGAGCGGCGCGAGGCGATCGTGGAGGTCGCCCGGGACGAGGGGCTGCTCATCGTCGAGGACGCGCCCTACACCTACATCTCCTACGAGCCTCCCGAGAAGCGCCCGGCCCCCCTCGTCGCCCTGGACGCCGAGCACGTCGTCCACCTGTTCACCGCCTCCAAGATCGGCCTGCCCGGCCCGCGCGTGGCCTTCGCCTACACCGAGGCGCGGCTGAAGGTCGGCGGCGGAGCCGAGGCGGCGCTGCGCGACCTGCTGATCACCGAGGCCGCCGCCGACATCCTGTTCCAGAACCCCGCCGCCCTGCGGGGTTTCGAGGCCTACCTCTACGACGAGGACCACCGGCGGCGCGAGACGCTGTGGCCGGTGGCCGAGCGCAAGACGCGGGTGTACGGCGAGAACCGGGCGATCCTCCTCGACGGCCTCGAGCGCGGCCTCGGCGAGTTCGGCGACCGCTTCCACTGGACCCGCCCCGGCGCCGGCTTCTTCAGCGTGTTCACCTTCCGCGACGGCCGAATCCGCACCGACGCCGACTTCGTCGCCCGCCTCGTGCGCGAGTTCGGCGTGGTCACCGTGCCGATGTTCGGCTTCTACACCGCCGACGCCCGCGAGCGAAACCCCGACGTGGGCCTCGACCAGCTCCGGCTGAGCTTCAGCTACAGCGAGCGCATCGGCGAGGGCCGCCGCGAGGACATGCGCCTCGCGGTGGACGCCTTCTGCGACGCGGTGCGGGCGGTGTGCGAGCTGCCGCGGCGGTAGGGGAGGCGCGGAGGAACGGGCTCGCGGCGGGGCGGACTCCGAGGAACCGCGCGGGATCGGCGGTCACGGAGGGGACCTCCGCCGGCACGCCGCCCCGACCGCCGGCCTCGGCCGGCATGGGCAAAGCTGTGTTCCGCGGCTTCCAGACGACCGAATCGCCGATTCTCGAAAGCCGTCGGTTTCCGCTCTACCGCTTCGCTGACGCGGCAGGATGCCGCGTCTACGCCTCCGCAGCCAAGCCATGGTCGTCGGCCGAGGCCAGCGGCCACAGCCCCCCGTCCCGGGCCACCGGGTCGCCGTAGACCTCGGCCACCTCGCCGGTGTCGGAGGGCCAGCTCGGCGAGCCGTGCTCCGCCGGGTCGCAGGAGGCCGCCCAGCAGCGGGTCGCCCCGCGCCATCCGGTCAGCCCCCGTCAGCGCCAGCGCCGCCGCCACCAGCACCCGCGCGGGTTCGACGTCGACGGTCCTCGGCGCTTGCTTGCTTGCGCCGGCCTTTCGGGACGACTCGTCACGATTCGGAACGCGCCCCGCCGGCGGGTCGGGGCGTCGGGTTCGGCCGCCGGGACGCCGCGCCGCGCGGGCTATGCTCCCGGCGGGAGGTCGCGTGCGAATCCTGGCGGTGGGCGACCTGCACCTGGGGCGGAGGCCGACGCGGCTGCCCGCGGGGCTCGACCCGGCGGACTGCGGGCCGGCGGCGGCGTGGGCCCGCGCGGTGGAGCGGGCCCTGGCCCTCGGGGTGCGCGCCGTGCTGCTCGCCGGCGACGTCGTGGACCACGACGACGACTTCTACGAGGGATTCCGCGCCCTCGAGGACGGGGCGCGGCGCCTTCGGGCCGGCGGCATCGACGTGATCGCCGTGGCGGGCAACCACGACGGGCGCGTGCTGCCCCGCCTCGCCGAGCGCGTCGAGGGCGTGCGGCTGCTCGGCCGGGGCGGGCGCTGGGAGCGCGCCGTCCTCGAAGCCGACGGCGAGCGCCTGAGCGTCTGGGGCTGGTCCTTCCCCGACCGGCACTTCCCCTCCGACCCGGCCCGGGGCTTCCGCATCGAGCGCGACGGCGGCCTCCACCTGGGCCTGCTGCACTGCGACCTCGACGCCCGCGCCGGCGGCTACGCCCCCACCGCCCGCGCCTCCCTCGAGGCGGCCGGGGCCGACGGCTGGCTGCTCGGGCACATCCACGTACCCGACGCCCTCCACGCCCCGGAACCCCTCGGCTACCTCGGCGCCGTCACCGCCCTCGACCGCGCCGACCTCGGCCCCCGCGGTCCCTGGCTGCTGGAGCTCGCCGGCGGCCGGGTGGCGAGGGTCGCCCACCTGCCCCTCGCGCCGCTTCGGCGGGAGCGCCTCGCCCTCGACCTCACCGGCCTCGCCGCCCCCGACGAGGCGCGCGACCGCCTCCTGGACGCGGCGCGGGCGCGGGCCGCCGAGCTGGCCGGGGCCGGCGCCAGCCCCGAGGCGGTCGCCCTGCACCTCGCCCTCTCCGGGGCGAGCCCCCACGCCGACGCCGCCGCGGCGCTCCTCCGCGACGAGGCCGCCGACCTGCCCGTCCCCGGCGGCGCCCGCTGGTTCGTCGCCGCCGTCGACAACCGCGCCGAGCCCCCGGTCCCGGTGGAGCGCCTGGCCGAGCGCGCCGATCCCGCCGGCATCCTCGCCCGGCGCCTGCGCCTGCTCGACGCCCCCGCCGACGATCCCGGCCGCCGCGCCCTCCTCGCCGCCGCCCGCCGCCGCCTCGCCCCGGTGGCCGGCCGCGCCGAATACGCCGCCCTCGACGCCGAGGCCCCGCTGACC
>WGAH01000916.1 GCA_015489145.1 Deltaproteobacteria bacterium | reverse complement strand
GTGGGCGCCCAGGGCGCCCACGGTGTAGCCGGTCATGCCCCAGAAGTAGTTGGCCCGGTAGGCCTGGCTGGCCTCCTCGGCGGTGGCCGCCGAGGTGTAGACCTGCTTCATGTGGGCGGCGTAGGCCAGGCTGCCCGCCGCGGCGAGGCCGGCCCCGAGCCCCCCCGCCGCGATCCAGGTCGCCCGGCGGCGGCGGGGGTCGGTCGCCGCCGGGGGCGCGCTGGTCGGCGGGGTGGCGCGGGCGAGCAGGTCGCCCGGCAGCTTCGTGCCCGTGAGGTACCAGCTCTCGAGCGCGCCGGACGGATCGCGCCGCTGCACGACGGCGCACCGGCCGAGGGAGACCGTCTCGGCCCCGGCCCGGCCGTCGACGAACCAGGCGCCGTCGCCGAGCACCACGCGTCCCTGTTCGGGCCGGTGCCGCCGCGCCAGCTCGAAGGCGGCGTGAATCGTGCTCCCCGGCGCCGCCTGGTCGACGGTGGGCCGCCAGCTCGGGTCGACCGCGAGCACCCCGCGCAGGGCGGCCTCCATCTGCTCGTCGTCGTCGGCGCGAAAGGCGGCGAAGGCCGTCACCACGTGCAGGTCGCGGGCGAGCTCCGGCGGCGCCACCTCGTCCAGGCAGGCGACGTCGCGCCGGGCCGCCGCCACCGAGGCCTCGAACTTCGGCCAGGCCCAGTCCTGGTAGGCCGCGAGGGCGGCGTCGACCTCGGCGCGCAGGGTGCCCGCGTCGGCCGGGCAGTCGGCGAGGGCCGGCGCCGACGACGCCGCGATCCAGGACCACATCGCCACGAGCATCGCCGTTCCCCGGGGTTGGAGGCCTGACGCCGGCCACTATACCGCACGCCCTTCCCCAGGGACCGGCCCGCCGACCGGCCGCGCCACACCCCGGCCCGCCGACGGCTCCTCGCCGTGGAACCCGCATCCCGGAGCCGCCCATGGACCTCACCGTCGCCCTCGCCCTCGACGAGACCGGCCGCCTGCCGGCCGACCACTTCGGGCAGGCCCACCACTACGGCATCTTCACCCTGACCGGCGACGGCCTGGCGCCGGTGGCCGAGGTCGCCAACCCCTTCCGGGAGGCGCGCCACGGCGAAGGGGGGCACGCCCACCACCACGGCGGAAAGACCGCCGGAATCGCGGGGCTCCTCGCCGAACGCGGCGTGGACGTGCTCGTCTCCCGACAGTGGGGGCACAACGTCGGGCGCATGACGCGGCGCTTCGTCACCGTGATCGTCAACGACGAGACCGTCGAGGCCGTCGCCGCGCGCCTCGTCGAGGGGCGCGACGCGCTCGTCGCGGCGCTGGAGGCCGGCGAGGCGCGCAGGCCCGTGTCGCTGCGACGGTAGCGGCCGGACGGGGGCGCGGGCGGGCCGCCGGCGCTCCCGGGCCGCCCGCGCTCCCGGGCCGCCCGCGCTCCCGGGATGGGCGGGGTTGCGCTCGCGGCGCGCTCGTGGTTCAACGCCTCCATGCACGATGCCTCCATGGACGATCGCCGACTCCGGTGGGCCGAGCGGGGCGTGGTGGCGGTGGCGGCGGCGGTGCGGCTGGCGGCGCTTCGCAGCTTCGAGGGCACCGCCTGGTCGCGGCACCCGATGGTGGACGCGGCGACCTTCTGGTCGCAGGCCCAGGCCATCGTCGCCGGCAAGGAGGCCTTTCCCGAGGGCTTCTACCAGCCGCCCGCCTACCCGCTGTTCCTGGCGGGGCTCATCGAGCTGGCCGGCAGGCCCTCGCTCGTGCTCGTGCGGGCGGTGCAGCTCGCCCTGGGCGTGCTCGCCACCTGGCTGCTCGTGCGCGCCAGCCGCCGCCTCGGGGACCGCCTCGGCGCCCCGTGGGCCGGCGCCGCCGCCGGCCTCGTCTTCGCCCTGTACCCCACCGCGATCCTGTTCGAGCTCGACCTGCTCTCGCCGGCGCTGACCGACGCCTGCCTCGCCGGCGCCCTGTTCGCCGTCCTCCGCCGGGAGCCCCGCGCCCGGCACCTCGCCGCCGGGGGGCTCCTCGTCGGCCTCGCGGCGGCCCTGCACCCCAGCTACCTGCTCGCCGGGCTGATCCTCGTCGGCTGGGCCTTCCGGGATCGGCTCCGCCACGGGGTGATCGCCCTGGCCTTCCTCGCCCTGCCCATCCTGCCCACCACCGCGATCAACCTGCGCGACCACGGCACCTTCACCCCCGTCTCCTACAACGCCGGCATCAACCTCTACCTCGGCAACAACCCCGGCTGGCGGGACACCGCCTTCCTGCGCCCCGGCCTGCCCTTCCGGCAGCTCGCCCTCGAGGCCGACCCCGCCCGCCGCGACCTGCCCGCCCGCGACCGCTACTGGCGGCGCCGGGCCCTGCGCGCCATCGCCGAGGCCCCCGACGCCTGGGCCGCCGCCCTGCTCACCAAGGCCCTCTGGTCGGTGAGCGACACCGAGATCCCCCGCAACGAGGACTACCGCTGCCGCACGAAGCCCGGCATGGCCCTGCGCTGGATCGCGCTGCTCCCCGTGCGCTGGGGCTGGGTGTTCCCCCTCGCCATCGCCGGCGCCGTCCTCGCCTGGCGCCGGGGCGGTCGCGCGGGACGCCTCCTCGCCCCGCTGTGGGCCGGCCTGCACCTGCCCCTCGTGCTGTTCCTGGTCGCCGACCGCTACCGCCTGGCGACCTGGCCCGTGGTCGCGCTGCTCGCCCCCCTCGGCCTGCACGCCCTTGTCGACGCCGCGCGTCGCCGCCGCCCCGCCTGGGCCGCCGTGCTCCTGCCGGCCGAGTTCCTTGAGCACCGGGAAGTAGTCGGGG
>WGAH01000915.1 GCA_015489145.1 Deltaproteobacteria bacterium | reverse complement strand
GGGGCGCGGCGCGGTGGTTGCGCGGCGCCGTGCTCGGCGTGGGGGTGTTCGGAAACGGGACGGCCCTCGGTGGGACGACCGCGGCGGCGAAGGGCGAGGCGGACGCGGGTTCGCCGGCGCCCGGCACGGCGAAGGACGCGGCGGCGCCGGGGGATTCGGGCAGCACCTCCGCCGAGGCCCCGGCGGCGTCGGCCCCCGAGGAGGCCCCGGCGGAGGAGGCGCCGCCGGCCTTCGAGGGCCCGGTGCTGCTGGAGTCCGCCACGCCGGCCTACCCCCAGGCGGCGCGGGATCGCGGCGTGCAGGGCGACGTGGTGCTGCTCCTCACCGTGGGGCCCGACGGCGCGGTGCGGGACGCCGCGGTGGAAAGCTCCCCCGACGAGCTGCTCTCCCTCGCCTCCCTGGAGGCGGCCCGTCGGCTGCGCTTTCGACCGGCCCGCGAGCACGGCGAGCCGGTGGCGGTGCAGCTCCGCTACCGCTTCCACTTCGACCTCGGCATCGCCGACCAGCAGGACACGGCGGTGCCCGGCAGCCTCCACGGGGTCGTCCTCGACCCCGACGGACTGCCGATGCCCGGCGCGACGGTTCGCATCGCCAGCCTCGACGACCCCGAGGCGCCGGAGCGCACCGTCGAGGTGGACGCCCGCGGCGGCTTCTGGGTGCGCTTCCTTCCCAGCGGTCGCTACCGCCTCGCGATCAGCCACCCGGCCACGAACACCCGCGAGGTCGAGATCCGCATCGAGGCCGGCCAGAACCTCGAGCGCAGCTTCACCCTCTACCCCGCGGGCGAGGCCGAGCTGGTCGTCACCTACGAGACGCAGACCTGGCGGGAGGTGCGCCGGGCGCCCCTGGAGGCGAACACGGCGGCGGTCACCGGCAGCTACGAGCTGACCCGGCGCGACGTCGAGACCACGCCCGGCTCGATGGAGGACGTGAGCCGCGCGGTGCACGCGCTTCCCGGTATCGTCAGCGATGGCGACATGCTGGCGAGCTTCCACGCCCGGGGCGGTGATGCCGACGAGGTGGTGTTCCTGCTCGACCGGGTGCCGCTGTCCAACCCCTTCCACCTCGCCGGGTTCAACAGCATGTTCAACCCGGACATGGTGAGCGGGGTGGACTTCTACGCCGGCGCGCCCCCGGCCGACGTGCCCGCGGCCACCTCGGCGGTGCTCTCGGTCCACTCCTGGGACGGCGCCCCCCGGCAGGACGGCGACGACCTGGACGGCGCCGTCGACATCTCGGCCTCGTCGATGCGGGCGCTGGCGATGGGGCCGGTGGGCGACCGCAGCTCCTTCGCCCTGGCGGCGCGGCGCTCCTACCTCGAGAGCTACTTCCAGGTGCTCAAGTGGGCCCAGGTCATCGACACCGCCTTCACCGCCCCGGAGTTCAGCGAGCTGAGCGGGCGGTGGGCCTGGCGACCCGACGCGCGCAACCGCCTGGTGTTCACCGCGCTGCGGGCCGGCGATTCCATCGGCATCGTCGACAGCTCGGACGAGAGCCTCGTCGACGTGCAGGGCCGCTTCGAGATGGACAACGACCTCTCCCTCCTGTCGGTGGACCACCGCTACGAGCCCCGCGAGGGCGTGCGCGTGTGGAGCACGACGGCGTGGACCCGGGATCACGGCTGGATGCTCCGGGATCTCGGTACGCGAACGCGGCGCGAGACGGTGGCCCACCGCTGGTTCGGCCGCACCGACCTCGACGTGCGGCTCGGGAGGCACGCCCTGGCGACGGGGGTGGAGCTGTCCTGGCGGCTCGTCGAGGTGGCCGGCATCGTCGAGGACCCGCGAGCGGAGCCCCGCTGGACCTGGGCGCCCCTGGCCGACTACGGCCGGCCCACGGTGGGGGTGGACGAGTCGATCCAGTTCCCCGAGACCTCGGCCTACGTGCAGGACACCTGGTCGGGCCCGGTGAACCTGCGCGCCGGCCTGCGGGCGACCCGGGCCGGGCTCACCGACGAGACGCTCCTGTCGCCCCGGCTGGGGGCGAGCCTGCCGCTGCCCACCGGCACGGTGCCCAAGGTGAGCTGGGGCATCTACCACCGCACCCCGAGCGATCCCCTGCGGCTGGACGCCGACATCGGCAACCCCGACCTGGGCAGCGAGCGGGCCGAGCACCTCGTCGTCGGGCTGGACCAGGCCTTCCCCCTGCCCGGCGAGGACGCCGGCGGCTTGCTGCGGGTGGAGGCCTACCGCATCCTCCTCGACGACCTGGTGGTCTGGCCCGACGACTGGCGGCACGCCGACGTGAACGCCGCCAACGCGGGCAGCGGGCGCAACCGGGGCGTGGACGTGCTCCTCGCCGCCCGGGCGCCGCGCTGGGCGGGCACGCTGACCTACAGCTACCTGGAAGCGGAGCGCACCAACCCCCTCGCCACGGTCTTCGCCCGGGACTTCGCCCCGGCCCAGGACCAGCGCCACACGCTGGGGGTGGCCGGCGAGCTCCAGGTGAGTCCCCGGTGGCGCCTCACCGCCCGGTACAGCTTCCACACCGGGCGGCCGGTGTCCCGGGTCTCGGCGAACCCCGACGGGGAGACGGTGGCGCTCACCTGCCTGAACTGCGACCGGCTGGGCCCGACCCGCGACCTCGACCTGCGCGCCGAGTGGCGGCGGGCGATGCGGAGCTACCGGCTCACGGTGTACGCCGAGATCCTCAACGCCCTGAACTTCAAGAGCGACTTCGCGCCCATCGTCGACGTCAGCGACGGGCAGCGCACCGACGGCATGCTGTACCACCTGCCGGCGCGGCCGTTCCTGGGCGTGCGCGCCGACTTCTGAGCCGCGGCCCGGGCGCCGCGGGAGCGTCGGCTTCCGGCCGGCATGTCCGCCGTGGGGACATCGCCGGCCCGCGCTCCGTCGCCCGCGGCCCGGGGCTCGGGTTTCGCCCTTGCTGCCCGCCGGAGCCGCGGATACCCGGCCCGACCCGACCGCCAGGAGAGACCGCGATGGACGCGATCAAGGAGAGGCTCAAGACCCTCATCGTGGAGGCGCTGATGCTCGAGGATGTCGAGCCCTCCGACATCGGCGACGACCAGCCGCTGTTCGGCGAGGGCCTGGGCCTCGACAGCGTGGACGCGCTGGAACTCGCCGTGGAGATCGAGCGGGCCTTCGGGGTGGGCTTTCCCGACAACGCCCGCACCCGCGAGGTCTTCCGCACGGTGAGCAGCCTGGCCGCCTACATCGTCGAGCAGCAGGCCGCCGCGGGCTGATCCGGCTCAGGCTTCCCGCGCCGCGCGTCGGGCCGCCGCCCAGCGCCAGGTGGCCAGGCCGGCGAGGACGCCGGTCAAGACCCCGAGGACGGCGCTGCCGACCAGGCAGCTCAGGAACAGGTCCGGCACCTGCCCGGACCACAGGCGGAGCTGGTCGAGGAAGTCGCGGCCGGCGGCGGTGTCCACCCCGCGCCAGCGACCGAAGCGGAGCCACTCGCCGAAGGCCAGGCCGCTGGCGACGAGGGCCGGGGCCATGAGCGGGTTGGAGATGTTCGCCGCCAGGTAGAGGATCGCCGGGTTCAGGCGAAAGAGGGCGGCGAGGCCCAGGCAGATCGGCAGGTGGAGGCCGTAGAGGGGGAGCCAGCCGACGAAGGTGCCCAGCCCCACGGCGAGGCCGAGGCGCCGGGGATCGGTGCGCTCGGCGGCGAGGCGGCGGAGGATCTCGCGAAGGCGGGCGCGCACGGGGCGGTCTCCCGGAGGCGGCGGGGTGTCGGCTCCGGGCCGCCCGCGGGCCGGCTAACACCCGTCCGCCGCCGGCGGGATAGGACGCGCGGACGAGGCGAGGAACCGACATGCAGCGCGTGGTGATCACGGGAATGGGGCTGGTGAGCTGCCTGGGGCGTGACCTCGACGAGGTCACCGGGTCCCTGCGCGAGGCCCGGCCCGGGCTGGTCCGCAGCGAGGAGCGCGAGCGCCTCGGCTTCATCTCGCCGCTCACCGGCGCCCTGCGGGACTTCGACCCGGCGCGCTGGCTCAGCCGCAAGGAGCGCCGAAGCATGGGCGAGCCCGCGCTGTACGCGGGGGCGGCCGCCGTGCAGGCCCTGGAACACGCGGGCCTGGCCCGGGACGCCCTCCGCGGGCCCGACTACGGCGTGATCTTCGGCAACGACTCGGCTTGCGGCGCCGGCTACGAGAACGCGGCGCGCACGCTCCGCGACGGCACCACCCGCAACCTCGGCTCCAAGGCGGTGGTCGAGTGCATGAACTCCTCGCCGTCGATGAACCTCTCGGTGCTCCTCGGCAGCCAGGGGGCCTGCTGGACGATGTCGGCGGGCTGCGCCTCGGGGGCCCACAGCATCGGGCAGGCCTGGGCGCTGGTCGCCACCGGGCAGCAGCAGGCGGTGCTGTGCGGGGGCGCCCAGGAGCTGCACTGGGCGGGCATGGCCGGCTTCGACGCCCTCGGCGCCTTCGCCGACCCCTCCCTGGACCCGGCCGAGGCGGTGCGGCCCTTCTCGCGCGACCGGACCGGCCTCGTCCCCAGCGGGGGCGCCGCGGCGCTCATCGTCGAGAGCCTCGACCACGCCCGGCGGCGCGGGGCGCGGGTCCTCGCCGAGGTGCTGGCCTACGCCTTCTCCTCCGATGGCAGCCACGTCACGGCGCCCAGCGGGGAAGGGGCGGCGCGGTGCATTCGCGAGGCGGTGCGCCGGGCGGGCGTGGGCCTCGACGAGATCGAGTACGTCAACGCCCACGCCGCCGGCACCCGCATCGGCGACGCCGCCGAGGGGCGGGCCATCCTCGAGGCCTTCGGGGGGCGCAGCCCGCCGGTGTCCTCCACCAAGGCGCTGTCGGGCCACGAGTGCTGGATGGCCGGGGCGAGCGAGGTCGCCTACACGATCCTGATGTGCCGCGCCGGGTTCCTCGCCGCCAACCGCAACTTCACCGGTCCCGAGGAGGGGCTCGAGGCCCTCGACGTGATCGCGACCCGGCGCGACACCCGGGCCCGCCTCGTCCTGTCGGACTCCTTCGGCTTCGGCGGCACCAACTCCGCCCTCGTCCTGCGGGTGCCCGAGGATGCCTGAGAACCTGCCGCCCGTCACCGAGCTTCTGCCCCACCGCGGGCGCTTCCTCCTCCTCGACCGCCTCGTGGAGCTCGCCCCCGACCGGGTGGTCGCCGTGGGCTCCTTTTCCCGCGAGCGGGTGGAGGGGCACTTCCCCGGGCAGCCGGTGGTACCCGGGGTGCTCCTGCTCGAGGGCCTCGCCCAGGCCGCCGCCTGCCTCCAGCTCGCCGCCCCGGGGGTCGAGCGGGGCACGCCCTACCTCGCCGGCTTCGAGAAGGCGCGCTTTCGCTCGCCGGTGATCCCGCCGGCCGAGGTGCGCTACGAGGTGCGGGCCCTCGAGCACCGCTTCGGGATGCTGTTCGCATCGGGCACGGCCTGGTGCCGGGGCAAGCGGGTCTGCACGACGCGCCTGCGGGGGCTGGTGGTGCCCCCGGGCGACGGGGAGGTGGGCTGAATGCCCCGCGCCGTCGTCATCGGGGCCGGGGCCTCGGGCCTGACCGCCGCCATTCACTGCGCCGCCCGGGGCTACGAGGTCACGGTGGTCGACCGGCAGGCGCATCCCGGCGGGCTGCTGGCTCGCTTCCAGCGGGGGCGGGCCCGTTTCGACGTGGGGGTGCACTACCTCGGGGGCGTCGGCCCTGGCCACGTCTTCGGCCGCATCCTGCGGCACCTGGGGGTGTTCGGGGACCTCGCCTTCCAGCCCCTCGACCCGGACGGCTTCGACCTGCTGCGCTTCCCGGGCTTCGAGTTCGCCGTGCCGGTGGGCATGGACGCCTTCGCCGAGCGGCTCGCCGACCGCTTCCCCGCCGAGCGGGACGGCATCCGGCGGGTGGTGGCCAGGCTCCGCGAGGCGGTGGAGGGCTACGGCATCGCCGACGCGGACGGCCGCACCGACCTCGACATCGTGCGAACGGTCGAGGGCGAGCCGCTCCTGGGCCTTCTCGACCGGCACCTCCGCGACGCGCGGCTGCGGGCCGTGCTCAGCGCCCACGCGCCCCTCTACGGCGTCGTTCCGGCCGAAGCCCCGGTCGGCCTCCACGCCATCGTGCTCTACCACTTCCTCGAGGGGGCCTGCCGGGTGCGCGGCGGCGGTGACGCGCTGGCCGGCGCCCTGGTCCGGCGGCTCGAGGCGCTGGGGGGACGCCTGCTCCTGCGGCGCCGCGTCGTCGGCCTGGAGGTGGCCGGGAGGCGGGTGGACCGGGTCGTGCTCCACGACGGCACCGAGCTTCCCGCCGACCTGGTGGTCACCTCCCTGCACCCGGCCCAGGTCCTCGACCTGCTGTCGCCCGGGGTTCTGCGACCGGCCTACGCCAAGCGCGTGCGCGGCCAGCGGGTCGGCCTCGGCCACATGGGCATCTTCCTGGAGCTGGACGGGGTCCCGCGCAGCCTGGTGCGGCGCAACCTCTACAGCTTCTCGTCGCTGGACCCGACCCGCTTCCTCGACGACATGGTGGACCAGCCTCAGCCCTTCTACTTCGCCTCGGCGGCCGAGCCCGCCGAGGAGGGCGCGCCGTGGACCGTGGTGCTCACCACGCCGTTGGGGTGGGAACGGGTGGCGGCCTGGGCCGACACGACACCCGGCCGGCGGCCGGAAGCCTACCGCCGGCTCAAGGACGCGCTCGCCACGCGGGTCCTGGATCGGTTCTACGCCGAAAACCCGGAGATCCGCGAGCAGGTCGTCGCCGTGCACAGCTCGACGCCCCTGTCCACCGCCTTCTTCACCGGGGCGCCGCGCGGGGCGATGTACGGGCACTACCACAGCGTGGACCAGATGGGCGTCTACCGCCCGCCGCAGTTCACCCGGGTGCGGGGCCTGGTGCAGGTGGGGCAGGTCGTCTTCGCCCCGGGGGTGCTGGGGGCGATGCTGTCGGTGTACTACGGGCTGGGCCGCCTGCCCGGCTTCGAAGGCTTGTTCGACGAGATGCGGCGAGCGGGGTGAGGGTCGAGATGGCACGAGGAAGCGCGGCGATCACGGGAATGGGCGTGCGGAGTCCGCTCGGGGGGACGGCCGGCGAGCTGTTCGATGCCCTGCTGGCGGGCCGATCCGGGGTTCGGACCTTCGACGACTGGGATCGCATCGCCGATCTCGGCACCCGGGTCGGCGCGCCGGTGCCGGACTTCGACCCGCGGCGCATTCCGCGCAAGCACCGCCGGACCATGGGGCGCTGCGCGATGTTCGGGGTGGTCGCCGCCGAGGATGCCGCCCGGGCCGCCGGGCTGGCGGACGGACTCCTCCGCAGCGGTCGCGTGGCCGCCGCCATCGGCTCCACCGTGGGGAGCACCGCGGCCGAGGAGGCCTTCTGGCGGGAGGTCATCGAGACGGGCTCGGCCCGGGGCATTCGCTCGACGCACTTCCTGCAGGTCATGTCCCACACGGTGGCCGCCAACGTGGCGATGTACCTGGGGCTCAGCGGCCCGATGATCGCGACCAACGCCGCCTGCGCCTCCTCGAACCAGGCGATCGGCGCCGGCCTGGGGCTGGTCCGCAACGGCGATGCCGACGCGGTGCTCGCCGGGGGCGCGGACGAGCTGCACGTCATGGCCGCCCTGGTCTTCGACGTGATGGGCGGCGCATCGGCGTCCTTCAACGACCGGCCCGAGGCGACGCCGCGGCCCTTCGACCGCGACCGGGACGGCATCGTGGTGGGGGAGGGGGCCGGCATCCTGGTCATCGAGGACGAGGCGCACGCCCGGGCGCGCGGCGCGTCGCCGATCGCCCGGGTGCTCGGCTACGGGGCCACCTCGGACGCGGTGAACATGGCGCACCCGGCGCCGGAGGGCATGGCCCGGGCGGTGCGCCTGGCGCTGGAGGATGCCGGCGTCGCCCCGGAGGACGTGGACTGGGTGTGCGCCCACGCGACCGGCACCCCGGTGGGGGATGCCGCCGAGGCCGAGGCGCTCTACGGGATCTTCGGCGACCGGGTCCCCGTGAGCTCGCTCAAGGGCCACCTCGGACACACCCTGGGCGCCTGCGGCGGGATCGAGGCCGTGGCCGCCGTGGAGGCGATGCGACGGGGCGTGGTGCCCGGGACGCGCAACCTCGAACACCCGGACGTGGCCCCCCTGTGGCTTCCCTCCGAGCCGGTGGAGCGGCCGGTGGAGGTGGTGGTGTCGACGAACTTCGCCTTCGGCGGGGTCAACACCGCGGTGGTGCTCGGCCGGGCCGAGGGCTGACCGGCGTCGGGCTCCGGGCGGGGAAGGACGCGACCGCCAGCTTCGAGGAATCGGCCGAAGCCGTCGCGTGTCGGGGGCTTTCTCCGGTGCCGGCTCGGACGCGCGCGCCTTGCCCGCGAACCGGGTCCCGATTACCACGCCGTTTCCCCGGCGCCCCAGGAGTTCGCATGGACGCCAGCGACGTGATTCGCACCATCGATCGCATCCTGGTCGAGGACTTCGAGCTCGACGCCGAGCAGGTCGTCCCGGAGGCCAGCCTGCGCGAGGATCTCGACCTCGACAGCCTCGATGCCGTCGACCTGGTCGTGGCCCTCGAAAAGGCCTTCGGGATCCGCATCGACGCCAAGGTTGTCGAGAAGATGCAGACCGTGGGCGACATCCACGCCTACGTGCGTGGGGTCTTCGAGTCCGGCGAGTTCCCCGCCGCCGCCCCCGAACCAGCCCGCGAGGCCGGGAAGTAGCGCGGGCGGGCGAGGTCGTTCACCTCGTCCAGGGGTCGTGGAAGTTGTAGAACTGGTCCGGGTAGCGGGCGACCCACTCCTCGAGGATGCCGGCGTACTCGCGCGCCCAGGCGGCGAGGGCGGCTTCCCGCTCGTTCCGCCGCGGCATGGCGAAGGTGCGGGGCCCCACGGTGATCACGCGGTAGCGGCGGGGCGCCTCCTCGAAGCATCCGAGAAAGACCATCGGCACCCGGGCGGCGGCGGCGAGGAAGAAGGGGCCGGCGGGCAGGCGGATCTCGCCGCCGAGGAAGGGGGCGGCCACGGTGGGCCCGTCGGTGACCCGGTCGCCCTTGACCGCCACCAGGCAGCCCTCGCGAAGCGCCCGCACCGCCTGGATGCCGGCGAGGTCGGCGCCCTCGTTGAGGGAGATGATGCGCGGCGGGCGGGCCCCGGCCAGGCGGCGCCGGAGCAGGTGCAGGTAGGGGTCGGCGGCGTCGGTGAACTGGATGAGGGCGACCTCCCGGTCGGGGCGGAGCGCCTGGAGGGCGATGCCGCCGAGGTCCGGGTTGCCGAGGTGGGCCGTCACGAAGAGCGCGCCGGAGGACTCGATGGCTTCCGCCACGTCTTCGAGGCCCTCGTGCTCGAAGCGGAAGGCCTCCGGCCCCCGGGCCAGGAGGAGGAAGCGGTCGACCAGCGAGCAGGCGAAGCGCCGGAAGACGCGGAGGGTGCCCCGGCGCCCGGTGGGGAGCAACCCCGGGCGCCAGGCCGCGAGGCGGTCGAGGTAGGCGCGGGTGCCGGCCTGGTGGCGCGGCGCAAAGGCGGTGTAGAAGGCGGCGAGGAGGTCGGTGAAGGCGCAGGCGGGCGCCCGGCCGCCGATGCGGAGCAGTCCCAGGACGAAGGCCCAGCCCCACCGGCGGCCGAGGTGGGCGCCGCGCCAGTCCCGCAGGGCCCCGCCGCGCTCGGGGTTCCACCAGCGGCCCGGGTGGACGAGGCGGGAGAGGACGAGTCGCGTGTTGAGCCAGGAGATGCGCGCGTTGTCGCGAAAGGCCCGAAAGGAGCTCTGCCGCTCCTCGGGCGGGGGGTAGTGGACGCGGCAGGGCAGGTCGCGCAGGCCGAGGCCGGCCCAGGCCCCGTGGACGAGGACGGCGACCTCCCACTCGTAGCGGCCGGGGGGCAGGCCGAGATCGAGCACCGCCTCCAGGGGGTAGGCCCGAAAGCCGGACTGGCTGTCGGCGACGCGCCGGCCGGTCTCGGCCCACACCCAGAAGTTGCTGAAGGCCCGGCCGAAGCGGCTGGAGCCCGGGGCGCCGGAGAGGTCGCGGTGGCCGACGTGGATCGCCAGGGGCTCGGCGCGGGCGGCCTCGACGAAGGCGGGGATGTCGGCGGGATCGTGCTGGCCGTCGGCGTCGAGGCAGATCGCGTGGGTGAAGCCCTCCTTCCGGGCCGCGGCGAAGGCGCTGGACAGGGCCGCCCCCTTGCCGAGGTTGCGGCGATGGCGGAGCACGCGCGCCCCGGCGCCGGCGGCGGCCTCGGCGGTGGCGTCGCGGCTGCCGTCGTCCACGACAAAGACCGGGTGGCCGGCCCGCCGGGCCGCGGCCGCGACGGCGCCGACGGTGGCGGCATTGTCGTGGGCGGGGATCACCACGAGGGGGCGAAAGCCCTCCGGCGCCCGGATTGGCGGGCGTCGCCGGCTCCAGGCGAGGAGCAGGAGCACGGCGAGGTCGGCGGCGAGCAGGCGGGCCACGCGCGGGCCGTCTTCGGCCACGCCGCGGGCCCACCAGGCGGCGAAGACCGCCAGGCCGGCGAGGATCACCGCCGTGCCGGCCGCGCCGGGAAAGGTGGGGCGCCCCCGGGGCGGCTCAACGAACACCGACATCCTCCCCCGCCAGGCGCACCTCGTAGCCCGGGGCGCGCACCGTGGCGCGACCGGGCTGCACGGTGGCCCGCACGCGGCGCAGGCCCCGGCGCCAGCGCAGGTCGAGGACACCGTCCAGGCGGGCTTTCTGGCGAAGCGTTCCCCCGCCGGCCCGGCAGCGCCCTGCTTCCGGGCACCGCCAGGCGTGGACGAGCATGAGGTCGCGGTCCAGGGGCATTCGGGCCAGCCAGGGCTCCCAGCTCGGGTCGGGGGCGTGCACCTCGCGGCCGTCGGCATCGGAACGCCAGGTGAACAGGCTGGTGCCGGCGGGGCTGAGGGCCCGGGCCTCGACGGCTTCGGGGGTGAGCACCGCGACGACCTGGCCGGCCAGGGTCATGCCCCGGGCCCGGACGGCGAACTGGTCGACCACCTCGACCCGTTCGGGGGCGGCGGCCGGGCGGCGCGCCGCGCAGGCGAGGAGCAGCAGGGCGAAGGCCGCGGTCACGGCGCCACCTCGGCGAGGAGGGCGCGGATCTCCCGTTCCTGCCGGGCCTCCTCGGGGGGGGCCGCCAGGGCGCGCTCGGCCGCCTCGCGGGCCTCCGCGTCGCGTCCCTGCGCGGCCAGGGCGCGCGCCAGCGCCAGGAGGGCCGCCGGGTGGCCGGGGGCCCAGGTGAGGGCCTTGCGGGCCAGGGATTCGGCCTCGGCGGGTTCGGACCGGCGGGCGGCCCGCACCGCCTCCCGGGCCCGGTGGACGTCGAGGGTGGCCCCGATGTCGCCCGCCGGCGCGACGGGGGTGGGCCGCAGGTTCCCCGAGAGCCCGGCGTCGAGGTCGAAGGCGACGAAGCCGCCGGCGAGGTTGGGGTAGCGGCTGACGACGATGCGCCGGGCGGTGGCGTCGATCACGACCCCGTGGGTGGCGATGTCGGCGTTGATCGCCTGCCGGTGTCCCGGCGGCAGCGGCGAGCCGTCCACGGCGGCCCGGTCCTGGAGGATGGCCAGGGCGCGCTCGGTGTCGAGTCGGCCCACCTCGGCGGACACCAGGGACTCCATGCGCCGCAGGCGGGGCACGGTGGTGCCCTCGCGTTGCCGTTCGAGGTTGACCGGGTCGTCGGCGAAGGCCGGCGCGCGGAAGTGGTTGGACACCGCGAGCCAGGGCCGGGCGTCGAGGCGCTCGACCCGTTCCGGGCTCACCTCGAACACCGCGGCCTCCCCGGCGTCGCCGTCGACGACCAGCACGTTGTCGGAGACGAAGCCCCGCCGGCGGTCGAGGATGGCCTCGGCCTCGTCCAGCGAGCTGGCGTGCTGGAGCACCTCGCGGGTGGCGATGGTGAGCGGGGTGCCCGGGCGAATCGGCGGGGCGCTGGCGCCGGCCTGCACCGCCACCGCGAGCCCCTCGGCGTTCAACCCGGTGACCACGCCGAAGAAACCGGGGAAACCGACGCTGGCGAAGGGGATGCCCTCTTCCGGGACCACGAAGATCACGGTCTTTTCGAGGTCGAACAGCGATCCCCCGTCGAAGTCGAAATCGCGGGCCAGCAGCCAGTGACCGTCGGCGGTGGCCTCGCCTCCGGCGACGAAACCCGTGCAGGCGAGCTGGACCACCGGCGAGTCCACCAGCGCCTGCCCGATGTCGTGGAGGGCGTGGTAGTAGACCCGGCGCATGTAGCCCGGGGCCAGGCGGTCGTAGGGGCTCGGGCTGCCGGCGGCGAAGCCGGCGATCTCGGCGCGCACCTCGGGCGGGAACCACCGGTCCAGGCCCGGCGCCGCCAGCACGGCCCCCCGCTCGATGGCGAAGCGGGCCAGGGGCGAGGGGACCGTTCGCTCGAAGGTGGCGAGGAGCTGCGTCTCCAGCCGGAGGTCGAGATCGTTCATCATGCGGCCGGCGGCGTAGCCCCGCTCCCAGGGGGAGCCGACGAGCAGCGCGGCGTCGACCCCCTCCTCGTGGTGCCACCGGGACGCGCCGAAGCGCCGGTCCAGGCCGGCGGTGACCGCCTCGGCCCCGGCCGGCGGGTGCCCGGGGGGCGGGCGAAGCGCGGTGAGCTGCCGGAGCAGGATGTCGAGGTTCCAGGCGAGCAGCGCCAGCAATGCCAGTCGGGCCGTCCAGCGGGCGAGCCGGCCACGCCGGGGAATGCGAGCGAGGAATGGCGTGAGGACCAGGGCCGTCCAGGCCGCGGCGGACATGCCGGCGAGGAGGACGATGCCCAGGGTGGACAGGGCCGGCGCCCGGGCCACGGCGAGGGCCCCGAAGCCAGCCATGGTGGTCAGCGCCGAGAGGAACACCCCGAGGCGCGCCGGTTCAGCGTGGCCGCCGCGGGTGCCTTCGAGCACGAACACGCCGTAGTCGATGCCGAGGCCGAGGACGAGCACCATCGCGCCTGCCGCCGAGGCGTTCCAGGGACGGTCCAGCAGCACGAGGGCGGCGGCGGCGAGCACCAGGGCCGAGAGGGCGGGCAGGAGGGCGGCGGCGACCTTGACCGGATCGCGGTAGCGGAAGGCGAGGATGCCGAGGACGCCGAGGAGCGCGTAGAGGCCGAGGCGGGTCAGCTCCGAGGCGATCGCCGCGATGCCGCGGGTGGCGAAGCGGGCCGGCAGCACCACTTCGGCCCCGGGGTCGACGGCGTGGGCGAGCTCCTCGACCGTCCCGGAGAGGTCGTCGGGGGCGACGATGGAGACCAGCCCGGACCAGCCGTCCCCGGCTGGCTGGAGGTGCTGGCGAACCAGCGTCTCGAGCGGCGTACCCGCCCAGGTGTCGGGACCGAGGGGCGCCCGGGCGGCGGCGTGCAGCCGCTCGGCGGCGCCGGCGAAGATGCCGGGGGCGAAGCCGGCCTCCTCGGCGTGCCGGTCGATGCGTTCCTGGAGGAGGCCGGCGGGGGGAAGGGCGGCCTGGCGGGCCAGGCGGGTGGCCGGGGATGGCAGCAGGGCCGAGAGGTCCACGGCCTGCACCCCGTCGAGTCGCCGGAGGCGGTCGCCGATGGCCTCGGTGCGGGCCAGGACCTCGTCGAGGCTCGGGGCGGTGACGACGACCATGCCGCCGGCGCCGGCGCCGCCGAAGTGGGCGCCGATGGCCGCCTCGTCGGCCCGGGCATCCGGGTCCTCGGGGAGGAGGTGGCGCGGATCGCCGTCGAAGCGGCCCCGGGGCGCCAGCGCGGCGGCTCCGGCGAGGAGGACCAGGGTGAAGGCGGCGAGGGGGCGGGAGCCCCCGAGGGTGGGAACCCGGAG
>WGAH01000914.1 GCA_015489145.1 Deltaproteobacteria bacterium | reverse complement strand
GGCCGCCGGGGCACCAGGGGGATCGCCAGGCGCGTCACCGGCAGGTCGAGCAGCGAGCCGGCCGGTGGAGGCGCGCCGCCTTCCGGGACGGAGGGGCTCACCGGAGGCGCGCCCCGAGTCGCTCGAACAGGCGGCGCTCGTCCGCGGGCTCGTCGGCCGGCGTGCCCGCCAGGTTCGGCGCGATCACGGCGATGGCCTCGGGCACCAGCGATCCGAGGGCCTCGACGATGGCATCGACGTCTTGTTCGGAGACGACGGCGAGATCGTGGGCGCAGGCGTTGCGAAGGGCGCGGTGGTCGTGGCCCCCGCTCCAGGGGGCGGCGCTCGCCAGCGGCGGGTCCTCGCGCAGGACGACCGCGTTCATCTCCGGCGCGCGCGAGTTCTTGTGCTCGTCGCCGAAGAAGCGCGTCTCGAACAGCCTGGAGGTCGGGTATCCGGTCGCGCTGCCGGCCAGTCCGCTCACGAGGTCGGCGACGTTCCGGCCGCCCAGCCCGCTGATGACCGCGCTGACCATGTTCCGGCGACGGCTGTCGGTGGCGCAGTTCGCCGGGCGGCCCTCGGCGCTTCGGCCGTCGGCCCACTTCGCCTCGACCGCGACCTCGCCGGCCAGCAGCCACGCCCGAAACACCCCCTCGATGGCGAAGTCGCCGAGGGCGAAGGCCCGCAGGAAGCGGTCGCGGGCCGGGAAACCATCCTGCCGGCGCAACCAGCGCAGGGCGTCGAGGAGGTAGCGGGCGTGCAGCTCCGGCGCGTCGAGGAGGTTGCGGGCGAGGCTTCGCGGGCCGCCGCGCCGGAGTTCCTCCCACCTTGCGCCGAGCGCCTTCACGCTCTCGGGCGCCTCCTCGCCCAGGCCCTCCATCGCCTTGGCGTAGCGGGCGTGGGACCAGGCCGCGAGGGCCGCGACGAGCTTGCGGGTGTCCTGCACTTCGGCGATGCCCGCGTACGCCTGGTACTCCTCGGGAGCCGATTGAAGCTCCTCGAGCATCTCGTCGAGCAGCTTCTCCGCGTCGTCGAACCGCCGATCCTCGACGGCTCGGCGCACCTCGCGCCGGCGCCGCAGGGCGAGGGCGGCGCCGGGGTCGACGAACTCGCGCAGGCGCATCGTGCCGGGCTTCACCCAGGGCACTTCCGGGTCGAACTCGGCGGCGACGTAGCTCGTCTCGAGGTCGAGCTCGATGGCGGCGAGGAAGGCGGCGGCCACCATGGGCTTGCGCCCGCCGGTGATGTCGACCACCACGCGCTCGTCGCCCCGCCGGGCCTCGCGAATCGCCGCGACCAGCGGGGGCAGGGCGGCCAGGGCGTCGTCGGGCTCGACGGCGACCTGGTGGACGCGGGGCCGGAAGCCGGCGACGCGGGCGAACTCGTCGTGGGCGAGGAGCCGCTGGAGCTTCGCCGCCCACCCGGTGCCCGCCCCGGTGTCGGAGGCGACGAGGAGCACGCGCTCGGGGCGGTGCAGGGCCACCGTGAGCAGCAGCGGGTGCAGCGAGGAGCCGACCACCACCACGAGCAGGCCGCCGGAACCCTCGGGCGCTTCCGGCCTCGCGGCGCCGAGCTCCTGGGGAAAGGCGGAATAAAGGTAGTCTTCGGGTTTCCAGAGCCACGAGGCGTCGTCCTCGTGCGCCTCCTCGATGGCCTTTCGCGCGTCGCGAAGCGCGTCCCGAAGGTCCGCCCAGGTGTTGCGAAGTTCGTCGAGCGCGGCCATCGTCCCTCCCCGGCTACCGCCGGCCGCCCCAGGGCTTGCCGCCCTTGCCGTGGCGGCCCCGGTTGCCGCCGCCCCGGTTGCCGCCGCCGCGGTTCTGCTGCTTCTTCTTTTCCTCGGCGCTCAGCAGCCGCCGCACCCAGCCCAGGCACCAGCGCACGGCGTAGAGCCGGGTGTCCTCGTCGGCGTCCTGCAGCGGACCTCGGACCAGGCGGTCCACCAGCGCCCGGGTTTCCTTGCAGGCCTTGTCGAGCTGCGGGCCGGCGGACTTCGTGTAGCGACCGACGTAGGACCGCGGCAGGGCGTTCACGATGGCGAGGAAGCCCTTCACGCTGCCGGCGTCCACCGCGGCGGCGTGCAGGGTGCCGACGTGGCTCGGGTCGACGGGCTCGCCGGTGCGCGGGGTCTGGTAGGCGGAGAGGTTCTTCTGCATGGTCCAGACGAGCTGGACCATGGCCTTGACCTGGGCCGGGCTGAGCCCCCGCTGGGCCCACAGGCCGGGTTCGCTCCTGCTGCTGCTGACGATCATGCCTTCCCCCGGAGCACGGCGAGGACGCGGTTGGCCCCCTCGGGCGGCTTCCACGCCTTGCGCCACTGGTCGATGTGCTGCTGGAGGTCCTCGCCGGACAGGACCGTCCAGCGGCCGGTGCGGTAGTCGCCGCGCAGGCGCGCCTCGACGGGCTCGAAGCGGACCCGCCCGAGGCCGGCGTACTTGCCGCCGCCGATGCGCGGCAGGAAGCTGCCGTCGAAACCCGCGGCGGTGAGCACGAGGCCGAGCTCGTCGGGGCGCACGTTGACGAGCTGCCAGCGCCCGCGAAAGCGCGAGTTCGGGGTGACGGCGAGCTGCTGGATCTTCTTGGCGTCCGGGGCCTGGACCGGCCGGTACCAGCGCCGCCCCACCGGCCGGCGCGGGCGGAAGCCGCGGGGGGTGCTCGCCAGGCTGAGGCGGACGTCCTTCTTGCCGGGGGGCGTCGCGTCGCCGAAGCCGATGCGGCCCATGAGCTGCCGGTTCCCGCTGATCTGGCCGAACAGGGCGCACACCACGCAGGGCGGCCGGCAGTCCTGGGTGTCGCAGCCGCCGCCGAGGGCCTCGGCCAGCGAGCGCAGCATGCCCTTGATCGAGGAGCCGGGGATCACCGGCTGGTTGCCGGGCCCGAAGACGATGCCGGGCACGAGCTTGTCGCCGCCGACCCGCTCGGGCCGGCCCGAGCCCACGCGAACCGGGTCGACCGCCACGATGTCGAAGGTGAGGGTGCCGGTGATGCGGCCCGGGAGGATGCGGTCGTGCAGCCCCGCGGCCTCGGGGCCCTTCGCCTGGATCCGCCCCACCGCCGGCAGGGCGACGTAGCTCTTGGGGACGGTGTTCTGGTTCCAGCCCATCACAGCGCTCCCGCGGCCCGCGCGACGAAGCGCTCCCAGGGGGCGCCCCAGGCCGCCTCGAACAGCGCCCAGGCGGCGCGCTTGTCGTCCTTGGCGTAGCTCCAGCGCCAGCCCTGGAAGGGACCCCTGCGGAAGGCCTCGGCGCCGCCGGGCACCTCGGGCAGGGCCTCCTCCGGGATGAGCCCGTAGGGCTCCACCATGTCGGGGGCGAGCGCGCCGACGCCGGCCGGCGCCGAGCCGCCGAGCTGCCGGAAGGTCACGGCCCGCAGGCTGACCTCGAACTCGCCGAGACCCCGGGTCTTGGCCGAGCCCATGCGGACGAGGCCGGCGTCGATGTCCTCGAGGACGAGGCCGAGGAGCGCCACCTGCCACATCTGCACGTTGTCGAGGTGGATGCGCGTGCGGAAGTTGCCGCCCGGCACGACCTCGACCTGGAACAGCTTGCCGCGGGCCGGCCCGCCGGTCTTGCGGTCGATGGCGACGCCGGACCGGGCGAGGGTCTGGTTGGCGCGGGAGACGTACTTCGGCGAGGGCAGGGCGTCGGCGAAGGAGACCCGCGAGCGGATCGCCTGGCTGCCGAAGGTGCGGCAGGCGAGGCAGACCTTCTTGTGGACGGCCGCCATCGGGTAGGGCCCCTCGCCGCCCTTGCGGGCGATGCGGTCGCCGAGGTCGCTGGCCTCCTTCTGGCAGGCGCCCTTGTGGTTCAGGGGATCGCAGGCCCAGCGGTCGCGCTGGCCCTCGGGCGCCACCGTGCGGAGCACGCGCTCGGCCGCCGAGCGCACGACGCCCTTGATCGAGCTGCCGGGGATGAAGACCGTCTCGACCATGCCGTCGCCGGTGTCCATCCAGGTTCGCATCGGGGTGAGGTCGGGGCGGCCCGGGTCGGAGCCCTTGTCGGGCCCCTTCACGAGGAAGGCGGCCCGGGGCTTGAACCAGACCTCGATCTGCACGTCGTTGAGGTGGACCTTGTGCATCACTTGCCTCCCGCCTGGTCCGGCTTCGGGATCTCGTCGAGCTTCTTGGTGAAGGCCGCGCGGAGCGTGTCGGTATCCGGCTTCTCGCCTTCGCTGCCGGCCAGGATGGCGTCGAGCTTCCACCGCTCGACGGCGATGGCCTCGAGCCTGACCACGCCGAGCCCCCGGGAGCCGAAACCGCCGAGGCGGACGAGGCCGTCGTCGATGAAGTCGAGGGCCGCCAGCACGAGCCCGGTCTGCCAGTCCTGGTCGTTGTCGAGGTCGATGGTGAGCCGGGCGCTCGCGCCGGGCTCGATGACCTGGAAGTCGTACTTGCGCGCGCCGCTCACCCGGCCGAGGTCGCGGTCGATGCTCACGCCGTCGCGCACGCGGGTGGGCGTGTCGCGCGGGAAGGCCATGTCGCGGAAGCGGACGTGGCTGGCGAGGCCCGGCGCGCCGAAGGTGGCGCAGCAGAGGCAGACCTTCTTCATCGCCTCGCGGTGGGCCTCGACGCGGCCGAGGGTGGCGGCGTCCTCCTCGTCGCGCACCTTGACGCAGGGGTGCTTCTCGTCGAGGGGATCGCAGGCGAGCTCGCGGCGGATGCGCTTCTCGTCGAACTTGTGGACGTGCCCCCAGCCGCGAAGCAGGCGCTCGGCGGTGGAGCGGACCACGCCCTTCCACGAGGCGCCGGGGACCAGCGGGCGGCCGGCGGCGTCGGTGAGGATGGGCAGGTCGGTGGCCCCGGCGTCGAGGTCGCGGCCCACGCCGACCCGCAGCCCGCTCTCGAGGCGCACGGTGGCGGTGATGCGGGTGCGGTGGATGACCTTGTCGAACCACTCGAAGGGCTGCTGCTCAGCCATGGCGGCCTCCCTTGTGGGCGTTCTTCTCGTAGGCGGCCCGGTGCAGGCGCACGACGAAGCCGAGCCAGGTGCGGAGCGCCTCGATGCGGGCCTCGTCGCCCCGCACGTCGGCGAGGGCCTTGTCGATGCCCTTCTGGAGCGCGTCGGTGGCCTCGTCGGGCAGCACCTTGCGGGCGCCCTGGTAGGCGAGGTGGATCTGCACCTCCTCGACCACCGTGGCGCTGAGCGCCTCGGCGAGGAGGTTGCGCATGGCGCTGGGCGAGGCCTTGGCGAGGGTGTTCGCCGAGTTCGTGCCGGGCTTGAACATCTCCCAGGCCTGCTTGGCCAGCTCGGCCCGGTGGGGGGTCGCGTGGTTCATGGGTCCTCCGCGTGGGGTTCGGGTTCGCTCAGCGCGCCCGGGGCGGCTGGCGGGAAAGCTGGGGATCGAAGACGAGACGGCCGAGGCCGAGCTCGGTGAGGTCGCCGACGCCGCGCACCTCGGCGTCGGCCAGGGTGTCCGGCGGCAGCGCGTCGTCGCCGACGACGAGGAGCAGCCAGGTGCTTCCGGGGCGGATCACCGTCCGCACCTCGTCGGGGCCGACGCCCCCGCCCTCGAAGCGGCGGTCGGCCCAGCCGGAGCGCCGCCCGGTGCGGGCGAAGGTACCGAGCACCTCGACCGTGCGCCCGTCGAACAGCGTGCGGGCGAGCCAGTCGCCGGTCTCGGAGAGGCGCAGGTCGGCGGGTGCCGCCAGCGGCGTGCGGGCCACCACCTCGACGAGGGTGCCCGCGGGCAGGCCGAGCCAGGCGAGGAGCGCGGCAATTCGGGCCTTCTCGACATCCCTGGCGAACCGCTGGAGGCGCTCGCGCAGGGCGCTGTCGTCCCAGGGCTCGAGCTTGAGGCTCACCTCGCCGCGCCCGCGCGTGCGGTGGCCGCCGACCTGCACGGGGCCGGGCAGGCGTTGGAGGAGCGCCCGCAGCGCGTCGTCCACCCCGGCGACGGTGCCGGAGAAGCGGGTGTCGTAGAGGTCGGCCCCGTCGTCGGTCGGGACGGTCCAGCGCGAGGGGACCTCGGCGCGGGCGTGCAGCATGCCGGCGGCGAAGGAGCCGGTGCGCGGGTCGATGGCGAGGCGGGTCGCCACCCGGGTGGGGGGCTGCCGGACCCGCCTGCCCGTGTCGTAGTCGACGAGGGTGCCGCCGGCCGGGCGCAGGGGCGCGCCGCACTTCGGGCAGGTCCACGGCGCCGCTGGGGCACCGCCCTTCGCGAGGATGCGGGGTTGCAGGGCGGCCGCGAAGATCGCGTCCACCGCCTGCTCGCCGTGCTCCCGGCAGGCGATGAGGGTGCGCGGGGCGGGTCCGGTGTGCCCCTCGCCGGGCCACAGGTCGCTCCAGCGGGCCTCCTTCACGAGGGCCTGGAAGCCCGGCTCGCCGTCGAGGCCGGCGTGGACGGCCGCCCAGGCGAGGGCGCCCCGCAGGGCCGAGCCGGTCACCCGGGTGTCGGAGTCGCGGAAGTTGCCGTCGTCCGGCGCGCCGCCGAGATGGAGGGGGGTGAGGGCCTTGACCGTGACGCGCACGCGCCCGTCGGGGGCCTTCTTGCCGACGGTGACGGGGCGCTCCGGCTTTTCGCCGCCCTTCTCGACGCGCACGGTCACGGCGCCGAGTCCGCGGCTGCGGCTGTTGCCCATCGCCGCCACCAGGCGCGCGGCCTGCCCGAGCAGTTCGAGGTCGCCCTCGGAGAGGGCGCCGTGCAGCGGGGCCTCGAAGACCCGCCCGGCGACGTCGGCCACCTCGCGCTGGTAGTAGCGCCCCGGAGAGGCGTGGCCGGTCTTGCGGTCGACGGACACGCCGTGGCGCACGGCGAAGGCGCCGCCGTCGCCCACGAGCCTCGCGTCGCCGATCGTCACGCCGAGGACGCCGGGGCCGCGTTCCTCGCCCTCGCCCACCAGCCCGGGGCGGTCGGTTCCGGCGCGGCCGAAGATGCGGCAGACGGCACAGGGATCGTCGGCCTGGCACTGGGAATCCCACGGGTCGCAGGCATCCCTGCCCCGGCTGCGGAGCAGGCGGACGAGGCCCTCGCGCAGGGCGCCGCGGAGGGCCGAGGCGGGGATGATCGGCCTGCCGTCGGCATCCCGGGCGCCGGCGGCGTCCGAGAAGCCCAGGGGCGCGCTGTGTCCGCCGAGGAGCAGCGCGGAATCGGCCTGGATGCGAATCGTGGCCCGCACGGTCATGCCTCACCTCCGGTGCGGCCGGTCACGAGGGTTCCGAGGTCGACGATGTCGGGCACCGCCGAGACGTAGCGGCGACCGGAGCCTCGCTCGGGGTCGGGGGCGAACAGCAGGCCGTCCACCGGGGCCTGGCCGAGGGGCCGGCCGACGAGGTCGCTCGGGTCGAGGAGCCGGGCGAGGCCGGTCGAGGGGAGCCGGGACAGCAGGTAGCTCGCCGTGGCGAGCCCGGAGACCGGGTCTTCCTCGAAGGCCGTCCGCAGGCGGTACAGCACGCCGCGCCCGACCTCGCCGGACTCGGTGGCCTCGCGGGCCACCGCGCACAGGCGCTCGGCCTCGTCGAGGGTGAAGGGCCGGCGGCCGAGGCGGAAGGTCGCCGAGCGCTGCTCGAAAGGCGGCGAGAAGGTCCTGACCTGCGTGCCGCGCAGCGTCTCGACGTTCTCGCTGACCAGGCCGCCGGTGCGGAGCACCTCGAAGTCGAGGGCCGAGCGCGCCTCGCCGGAGCGCAGGCGCTTCTTGGCGGACTTCAGGAGGTTGCGGGCGAGGGCGAAGCCCTGCCGGGCCGAGATGTGGGGGCCGGTCGCGACGCCGACGCCGAAGCCGATGGTCGGGCGGGTGTCGGGGTCGGGCCAGCGCGCGGCGAGGTGGGCGTCGATCGCCGCTTCGAGCCGCCGCGTGAGGGCGATGGCGAACTCGACGGGGCCGGCGATGTCGGCGCCTTCCTCGCCTTCCGAGGGGGCGCGGCGCACGCCCTGCCCCACGATGACGAGCAGGTCGTCGCCGCCGCTCAGCACCACCAGGCCGTCGGGCTTGTGGCCCTTGACCCACTTTTCCTCCTGTTCGTCCCAGCGCCCGTCGAGGGTGACGCCGAGGCCGGTGATCGCCTCGCGGATCGCCTCGTGGGCGAGGGCCCCGCCGAGGGCGCGGGAAAGCGCGACGTACTCGCGCAGGGTGCGGCACTTCTGCACCAGCGCGCCGACGCCGGCGCCGTCGATGGCGATGAAGGCCGGGCGATCGACGAGGTCGTGGAGGCCGGCCGGGTGGCGCCGGCGGTAGGCGGCGCTCTCCTCGGTGGCGTCGCCGCCGCTCGTGTCGCCGCTGGCGCGCTTGCCGGCCTTGTGGAAGGCGTGGCACCGCTCGCAGCGCCAGGCGATCCGGTCGCCGGGGAGGCGGATCTTCAGGGTGCCCTCGCCCAGGCCGCACTCGTGGCAGCGCGGCCCGGACCAGGCAGCCCCGAGGGCCTGGTCGCCGCCGTCCTTGTCGAGGCGGACGAGCCCGGCCAGGCGACCGAGGAGCGCGCCGAAGCCGCCGCCGCCCCCGGCCTCGACGCCGAGGGCCGCCAGGTCGGCGGGCGCGTCGCGGAGCGCCGCGGGACCCTCGACGAGATCGCGCGCCGAGACCGCGATCGCGGCGAAGCCGACGTGGCCGATGTGCATGGCGGCGGCCTCCTGGCGCAGGTGCCGCTCCACCTCGTCGGCCTCGCCGGCCAGGCCGAGGAGCACGCCCTGGCCGCCGCCGACGTAGAGCGGGACCACGCCGCCGTACCCGCGCAGGAAGGCCTCCCACTCGAGCAGCGTGGCGCTGGCCCCGCGCACGGTGGTCGGCCGCCGCGAGGCGAGGATCAGCTCCTGGATGCCCGGCGGGTCGACCATGGCGAGGAAGAACCGCGGCGCGTCGTCGAGCGCCTGGCCGCCGTCGCCCTCGAAGACCGCGACGGCGGCGTCGCGGGAGAGCCCGGCGGCCTCGAACAGGTCGCCGAGGTGTCGGACGAGATCATCCATGGATGGGACCTCTGGGATGGGGGTGGACCTCTGCGGGGGTGGACGCGCCGGGGCGCGCGAACCGGACAGGCTGCCCCCGGGCGCGGCGGGAGCGCCGGGCGAAGGAACCGGAGCGGAACCCGAGCGCGGACGGCATGGAGCGTGTCCTCCGAGGTGGTGTCGCGACCCCTGCGTGGAGGGGCGAGGCTACAGCGGGGGGTCGAGCGGGAGCAAGACGCGCGGCGGGCTGCGAAACGGACAAGGGTGGGGCGGGTGGTTCGGATGCGCCGTGGACACGGGTGGAAAGGCGTGGTTTCGGCCTCGGCCGGATCGCCCGCGGCCCAGGGTCGGGTTACGGCGCGGCGCGCGGAGGGACGATGGCGCGCGAGGGGATCGAGGCGCGGGGGCGCACGCGGCTGGTGGGCTTCCTGGGCACCAGTCGCTACTTCGAGGTGGCGCACCGCTGGATCGACGGGCGGGAATCCGGG
>WGAH01000913.1 GCA_015489145.1 Deltaproteobacteria bacterium | reverse complement strand
GTGGAGGTCGCCGCCGACGCCGACGGCGCCCCCCGCGAGGCCCGCGCCGCCGAAGCCGCCCTGCGGGTGCTCGAAGGCGGCGCCACCCTCGAGCTCGCCGCGCCCCTGCCGGCGATCCCCGGGCGCCCCCCGCGCGCCTTCCGGCTGCCCCTCGTCCACGACCCGCGCCGCGACGCGCTTCTCATCGACCCCGACCGCTGGTCCGAGGCCCTGCGCGAGGCCTTCGGCGGCGAGGCCGTCGCGCCGCTCATGGAGCCCCTGCGCGCCACCGTGCGCGCCGACGCCGAGCGCATGGCCGCCCACGCGGCGCTCACCGGGGCCATCGGCCGCCCCGTCGCCCTGGACTTCGCCTTTTCGCTGGCCTGGAAGCCCGTGCTCGGCGTGCTCCTCGCCCCGGAGCTGCTGCCGGACCTGCTCAGCCTGGTCCACCTCGACCACGCCGTCGAGCCCGGCCCCGCCTGGCCGCCGGCCGCCGGCGAGGCCATCTCCGCCGAGGCCCGGGTCACCGCCGTCGAGGACACCCCCGACGGCCGCCGGGTCGAGGTGCGCGCCCGCCTGCGCGGCGAGGCGGGCGCCCTCGCGACCCTCACCGAGCGCTTCCTCGTGCGCCGCCCCACCGCGCCCCTGCCCTGGGCCGCCCGTCGGCGCGAGACCCTCGACCGCCGCCTCGGCCCGGTGGGCGAGGCCGGCGCCGCCTTCCTCGCCGAGCAGCCCTGGTGGGCCGGCGAGGCCCCGCCCGCCGACGCGCCCCTGCACGTCGAGGCGGAAATCTCGACCGAGCGGTCGCCGGACGGCTCCACCCGCCACGCCGCCGAGGGCACGGCGCGCTGGCCCGGCGGCGAGGCCCGCGTCTCCCTCGGGGCCGACGCGCCCCCCCTCGACGAGAACGGCGCTCCGGCCGCGCACCCGGTGGAGGCCGCCCTCGACCTGCTCGCCGATCTCGCCCCCGCCGGCGAGGACCGCGTCCACGAGCGGCCCCGGACCCTGCTCGCCGCAGAGGCCGACCGCGCGCCGGCCGACATGACCGCCTTCGCCGCCATCGGCGGCGACGAGAACCCGATCCACCGCAGCCCGGCCTTCGCCCGCCTCGCCGGCCTCGACGGGGTCATCGTCCACGGCATGTGGACGGCGGCCCGCGCCCGCGCCGCCGCCGAGGCCGTGGGCCCCGTGCGCGCCTGGAAGGCCGGCTTCACCGCGCCCCTGCTCCCCGGCGAGCGCGTCCTGTTCCGGGTGGAGCGCGCCGGCGCCCGCGCCGGCGGCCCCGTCGTCGCCGTCCGCGCCGAGGCCGCCGGCGGCCCGGTCCTCGACGGCGAGGCCTGGCTCGCCCCGCCGCGCACGGCCTACGTCTTCCCCGGCCAGGGCATCCAGCGGCAGGGCATGGGCATGGACGGCTACGACCGCAGCCGCGCCGCCCGCGCCGTCTGGGACGAGGCCGACGCCCACACCCGCGCCGCCCACGGCTTCTCCCTCCTCGACATCGTGCGCCGCAACCCGACCCGGCTGGTGGTGCGGGGCCGCGAGATGCGCCACCCCGACGGCGTGCTGCACCTGACCTGGTTCACCCAGGTCGCCATGGCGGTGCTCGCCCAGGCCCAGGTCGCCGAGCTGAAGGCCGAGGGCGCCTTCGTCCCCGACGCGGTGAGCGCCGGGCACAGCGTCGGCGAGTACAACGCCCTGGCCGCCGTCCTCGGCGTGCTGCCGCTCCGCACCGTCGTCGACATCGTGTGGGCCCGCGGCATGGCCTTCGCCAGCCTGGTGCCCCGGGACGCCCGGGGTCGCACCGGCTACGCGATGGGGGTGGTGCGCCCCCACCACGCCGGCCTGGACGCCGCCGGCGCCGAGGCCCTCGTGGCCGAGGTGGCCCGCCGCACCGGCGCCTTCGTCGAGATCGTCAACTACAACGTCGCCGGGCGGCAGTACTCGGTCACCGGCGAGGAGCGGGCGCTGGCCGAGCTCGCCCGGGAGCTGGAGGCCCGCCGCACCGGCGCGAAGCCGCCCTGGGTCCTCGTGCCCGGCATCGACGTGCCCTTCCACTCCCGGCGGGTGCGCGACGGCGTGCCGGCCTTCCGCGCCGAGCTGGACGCGATCCTCCCGGCGCGCGTCGACCCCGGGCGCCTGGTGGACCGCTACGTGCCCAACCTCCTCGCCCGGCCCTTCTCGCTGGAGGGCGACTTCCTCGCCGCCACCTGGGAGGCGACGCGCAGCCCGGCGCTCCGGGCGGTGCTCGACGGCGAGGCGCGCCTCGACGCGCCGGCGCTGGCCCGCCTGCTCCTCGTCGAGCTCCTCGCCTGGCAGTTCGCCAGCCCCGTACGCTGGATCGAGACCCAGGACCTGCTGTTCCGGCCGCGGGCCGCCGGCGGGCTCGGGGTGGAGCGGCTGGTCGAGGTGGGCCTCGGCGCCCAGCCCACCCTGGCGAACATGGCCCGGGCCACCCTGGCCGCCTCGCCGGAGCTTCCGCGCGACATCGCCGTGCTCAACGTCGAGGCCGAGCGCGACGCGGTCTTCCTCCTCGACCGCCCCGAGGTGGCCGAGCCCGAGCCCCTCGCGAGCGCCGGCGGCGCGGGCCGCGACGAGGCCGCCCGCGCCGAGGCCCCGGCGGAGGCTCCCGCCGAGGAGGCCGGCGCCGCCCCGGTTCCCGACGCCCCGGTTCCCGCGGCCCCGGCGGCGCCCCGGCCCGCCGCCGGCCCGGTGACCGACCGCCCGCTGTCCCCCGGCGAGGCGGCCCGGGCGGTGCTGGCCCTGCTCGCCGGGGTGCGCCCCGAGCAGGTCCGCGAGGACGAGACGATGGAGGAGCTGTTCGGCGGGGTCAGCTCCCGACGCAACCAGGCGCTGGCCGACCTCGCCGGCGAGCTGGGCGGCAACCCGCCGGACGGCGCCCACGAGATGCCCCTCGGCGAGCTGTTCGCCGCCCTCGACGCCCGCGCCGGGCGCTACGCCGCGCCGGGGCCGGTGCTCGACAAGGCCGTCGACCAGGCCGTCGAGCGGGTGCTCGGCCCCGCCGGCCTGCCCCGGGCCCGCGCCGAGCGCTGGCTGGAGGGCCCCCGGGG
>WGAH01000912.1 GCA_015489145.1 Deltaproteobacteria bacterium | reverse complement strand
TCGAGGGCGCACTCGCCATCGTCGCAGTCGACCAGGCCGTCGCCGTCGTCGTCCACCCCGTTCGTGCAGTCCTCCAGGCAGGCCGCATCCCCGGCGCAGTCGCCGTCCCCGCAGTCGACCAGGCCGTCCTCGTCGTCGTCGGCGCCGTTGCCGCAGTCCTCCATGCAGCCCGGCGCGCCGGCGCAATCCGGGTCGTGGCAGCTCCGGTGGCCGTCGCAGTCGTGGTCGATGCCGTCCCCGCAGACCTCGGCCGCCCCCGGGCGAATCGCCGGGTCGCCGTCGTCGCAATCGGACCCCCCGGCCGCGAGGGAGGCGTAGCCGTCGCCGTCGCGGTCGCCCAGGCCGAGGACGCGCAGGGCACAGGCGCGAAAGGAGGAGAGCAGGGCGAAGACGATCAGCCAGCGCATGACGGGCTCCCTCCAGGGGTCTCGGCGCCGGGGCGGCAGGCGCGCGACGCCGGGACGCGCCGACCCGCGTCCCCCACCGGGACGGGCGCCCGAACCCGGCGGCGCGTCACCGCACCACCCGCGCCGGGACCGTCCACGCGACGCCGCTGGCCCACCACTGGCCCGTGAAGGCCACGCCGCCGCGGTTGCTGCTGAACGACCGGATGCGGTAGGTCCCGGTGAAGGAAAAGGTCGCCGCCGTGCCGGGGAAGGCCCCGACCCCGAAGCTGTCGCGCCCGCTCAGGTGGTTGACCAGCGGGTTGATGCTCCGGGGCATCAACACCCCCGGCGCGAGGTCGGACCACGCCGGCGACAGGGAGCAGCCCGACGACAGCGTCGGCGGCGTCCCCCACACCGCCGGCCGCGTGAAGAACGAGAAGTTCTCGCACAGCGACGTGCTCGCGGCGCTGCTCATCGTCCAGGTGAGCCAACCCTTCTTCGAGAAGCTGCACGCGGTCGACCCGTCCACCGCCGTCAACCCGCCCCCGGAGGCCCGCATGCGCGCCTGGCAGGTGCCCGCCCCGGAGGCGGTCTGGTTGCGCTCGAGGTGCAGGTAGCCGCCGAGGTGCACCCGCACGGGCTCCCAGTCGGAACAGGCCGAGTCGCCGGCGCACGCCCCGTCGTCGCAGTCGGCCAGCCCGTCGCCGTCGTCGTCCGTCCCGTTCGCGCAGTCCTCGGCGCAGGCGGAATCGGCCAGGCACTCGCCGTCCTCGCAGTCGACCAGGCCGTCCCCGTCGTCGTCCGAGCCGTTCGTGCAGTCCTCCGCCGACCAGCCCCCCGCCGCCGAAGACCCCGACGCCGAGGAGACCGCGACCGCGCCCGAGACCGACTTGCCCGCGGGCGGGCTCCCGCCGGCCTCGCGGACGGGGGGCGGCACGAACCACGGGGAAACCTCGGCGTTTTCGCCGCCTGCCCGCCCCGTCGCGGGGGCGGCCCCGTCCTCGCGCCGGTCGCCGCAGCCGAACGCCAGCGCCGCAAGCACCAGCCTGACCCCGCGCATGCCCACCTCGCAAGCCGGCTTCTTGCCCGAATCCTACCACCCGCCGGGCCCCGGGAATGTCCCGAAGTGGGACGCGCCTCGTCCCGACGCCGCCGGCTTCACCGCGAAGTGGCCCACCCGGGCCGTCGCCGGGCGGAAGGTGCCGGGACAGGAGGGGGCGCCGGCGGGGGCCGCCTCGCCGCAGCAGTCGTCGTCCTCGCGGTCCACCAGGCCGCCCTCGTCGTCACCGCTGCCGTTCTCGCAGTCCGTCCCGCCGGCCTCCGCCGACCGGTAGCCGTCTCCATCGGCGCCGGCCTCGGGCTGCTCCGCGGACTTCGAGCCGCAGGTGACGAGCCCGCCGGAAGCGAACAGGATCATTCACCCCGTCGAAGCCGCCCTCCCACCCGCCTTCGCCGCCCGGCGGACCGCGGGCCGGCCCGGCCCCGGAGGATCACCGTACCACCCGCGCCGGGACGGTCCAGGCGTCCCCGTGCGCCCAACCCTTCTCGCTGAAGAGCACGCTGTTGCGGTTGCTGGTGTAGCTCCGGGTGTACAGGACGGCGCTGAAGGTGAAGGTCGCCGCCGTGCCGGGAAAGGCCCCCACCACGATGTCGGTTCCCCGGTAGAGAACCGAGCCGAACGGGTTGAAGCTCTGCGGCAGGAGCGCCCCGGGGGCGAGGTCCTCCCACACCGGCGACACGGGGCAACCCGACGAGAGCGTCGGCACCGTCCCCCACACCGCCGGCCGGGTGAAGAAGGAGAACTCCTCGCACAGGGCCGTGCTCGTCGCGCTGTTCATCGTCCACGTGAGCCAGCCCTTCGACGAGAAACCGCAGACGGTCGACCCGTCGAGGACCTCGATGCCGCCGCCGCCACCCGCCTGCAGGCGGAACTTGCAGGTGCCCGCCCGGTCGGCCGTGGCGTTGCGGACGATGCGGATCGGCCGGCTTCCCATCTTCAGGCGCACGGGGTGCCACTCGGTGCAGGCCGAATCCCCCGCGCAGGCGCCGTCCTCGCAGTCGGCCAGCCCGTCGCCGTCGTCGTCCGCCCCGTTCGTGCAGTCCTCGGTGCAGGCGGAATCGGCCAGGCACTCGCCGTCCTCGCAGTCGATGAGCCCGTCGCCGTCGTCGTCCACGCCGTTCGTGCAGTTCTCGGCCGACCAGCTCGTCGCCGCCGAGGTGGCCGGGGCCGGGCGAGAAGCGACCTCGCCCGCGGGAGGGCTCGCCCCGGCATCCCGGACGGGCGGCGGCGCGAAGCCCGCGGTCGTGCCCGCGTCCTCGGCGGCCTCCCGCTCCATCGCCGGGACTCCCGCGGCGTCCTCGCCACCCGCGCGCCCGGCGCCGCAACCGGACGCCAGCGCCGCCAGCACCGCCCAGAACCCGCGCATGTCCACCTCGCAAGCCGGATCCCCGCGGCGATCCTACCACCCGCCGGGCCCCGGGGATGTCCCGAAGTGGGACGCGCCCCGCCCCGACGCCGGCGGCTTCACTTGCGGTCGGCCTCCACCGTCCAGGTCACCGGCGCGGTGAAGCTCAGGTTCACCCCGCGGTAGGTCGACAATACCCCGATGCTCCGGGCGCCCACCCGGCTGATCTCGCCGGGCACCGTGAGCCAGAGCCCCGAGTCCATGTAGAAGCTGCCGAATTCCGCCGTACCCGTGTCTCCGACCTTCCTGGTGAGCCGGACGCTCGTCATCGCCACCTTGCGCGGCGCGAGTTCGCGCACCTTCACGCCGATGGGACAGCCCGAGGAGAGGTGCATCCCGCGCCCCCAACCGGACGAGCTCGCGTAGAGGTAGGCGCCCCACCCGCACTCCGCGGTGTAGGCCGACGAGGACTGCGACCTCCACGCCACGTACGCGCTCCCGAAGGCGCAGGTCGTGCCCCCCGTGAGATCGGTCAGCACGCCGGAGTTCGCGTTCAACCGCACCGAGCAGCCAGCGCCCAGGCTCGACGTGTACCAGTGGGCGTACCACATGCCGCCGTCGAGGACCTGGACCCGGAACGACCCGGTGCAGATCGCGCCGATGCCGCAGGCCGCGTCCCCACAGCAGTCCACGTCGTCGCAATCCACGTCCCCGTCCAGGTCGTCGTCCAGCCCGTTCCCGCAGTCCTCCTCGCAGGCCGGGTCCCCGACGCAATCCCCGTCCTCGCAGTCCACCAGCCCGTCCCCGTCGTCGTCCAGCCCGTCGTCGCAGAGCTCGGGGCAGGTCGGATCCCCGATGCAGGCCCCGTCCTCGCAATCCACCAGCCCGTCCCCGTCGTCGTCCAGCCCGTTGCCGCAATCCTCCGGGCACGCCGCGTCCCCCGCGCAGTCCGCGTCCGCGCAGTCCACGTCCCCGTCGAGATCGTCGTCCTCCCCGTTCCCGCAATCCTCCAGGCACGCCGCGTCCCCTGCGCAGTCCGCGTCCGCGCAGTCGACCACGCCGTCGAGATCGTCGTCCTCCCCGTTCCCGCAGTCCTCCAGGCACGCCGCGTCCTCCAGGCAGTCCGCGTCCCGGCAGTCGACCAGGCCGTCCTCGTCGTCGTCCTCCCCGTTGGCGCAGTCCTCGAGACAGCCCGGAGCGGACGCGGACTGCGTGGGGGACGCGGCGTGCCTGGAGGATTGCGGGAACGGGGAGGACGACGACCTGGACGGGGACGTGG
>WGAH01000911.1 GCA_015489145.1 Deltaproteobacteria bacterium | reverse complement strand
GGGCGACGGCGAGGAGCGCGGCGGCGCTCCCCGGTCCCCGCCGCCAGCCCCGGGCGAAGCCCGCGGCGAGGACCGCGAACAGCAGCGGGTAGATCGGCGCGGCGTAGCGCAGCCCGCCGGCGTCGGGGACGTGGGGCCAGGGCGGCGCGTCGAGCTGGAAGCGCACGAGGAGGTAGATCGCGGTCCAGGCGGCCAGGGCGAGGGCGGCGGCCCGGGCGAGGGGAGCGCGGCGGCCCGGTCGCAGGGCGAGGGCGGCGCCGGCGGCGACGGCGGCCAGGCCGAGCCCCCAGCCCCAGGGGCGGTCGGGAAGGCCGAACAGGCCGGCGAGCTGCCGGGGGGCGAGGAGGGTGGCGGCCTTGTGGGGGACGCGGGCGAGGCTCGGCACCGCCTCGCCGGGCTCGTAGATCGTGCCGAAGGGGCCGTGGCCGGTGGCGGCCCACTGCCCGAGCCACGGCAGGGCCACCGTCGCGAGACCGGCGAGGAAGAAGGGCAGGTCGCGGACGCGGCCGCTCAGCAGGAGCCAGGCGGGGATCGCCGCCACGGCGTAGGCGGCCGAAAAGCCGACCCACAGGGCGAGGGCCGACAGCAGGCCGGCGGCGAGGGCGGCCCGCCGCCCGGGACGGCTGGCGGCGAGGATCGCGAGGAAACCGGCCACCCCGCACTCGTAGTGGTTGCCCCAGGCGACGAGCGAGAGGCGCTGCCAGGCCGGCGGCGCGGCGAGGAGGAGGAGCAGGAAGGCCACCGCCGCCGCCGGCTGGCGGGGGCCAGCAGCGCCGTCCAGGCCAGCGGCACGAGCTTCCAGGCGAGCCACGAGGCCGGCAGGACGGCGAAGACCGCCGCCCCGGCCAGGGCGTCCACCGAGCACCCCCCGCAGAAGTCGCGGTACTGCAGGGGCCACAGCGAGGCGAGGTGGCCGTGGCGCAGGGCGAGGGCGACGCCCGCGTCGTAGAGCTCCTCGGGCTCGATCTCGGCCGCGCGCCCGCCGAGGAGCGCGAGCCCCTGCACCCCCGCCACGACCAGCCCGACGAGGGCGGAGACGCGAAGGCCCGCCCCGGAGGGGGCGGGCCGCGGGGAATCCCCGGCGCGGGGCATGGCCCGCTACAGGTTCTTCGTGAGCAGCTCGTCGGTGAGGCGGGCCGGGTGGCCGCGCCACACGATCTTGCCGTCCTTCACCAGCGCGGCGGCCGGGATGCCGCTCACGTTGAAGTAGCTGGCCAGCTCGCCGTTCTCCTTGGCGATCGGGTAGGGGATCTCCTGCTCCTTGATGAAGTCCCTGACCTTTTCGGGCGTGGCGCTCTTGGTGATGCGGGTGAGGCCGACGACGCCCAGCCCCTTGCCGTGGTACTTCTCGTAGGTGTCCTTGAGCTTGGGCACCTCGCGGCGGCAGTGGGGGCACCAGACCTCCCAGAACACGATCAGGGTGGTGCCCTTGGTGAGGTCCACGTCGCTGGCGCTGCCCTGGTACCACTCGTCGATCTTGCCGGCCCAGTCCGAGGGGACCTCCTTGCCGATCACCTTGAGCTCGGCGCGGAGCTTGCCGGCGCGCTTGGCGGCCGTGGTGCCCGCGTACTTCTGGTCGAGCTCGGCGAGCTTCTTCTTGGCGGTGTCGTAGTCGCCGGCGCCCACCGCCTTGCTGATCTCGCCGTACAGCTCGTTGGCGGCGGCCTCGTCGGCGCTGGTGGCCTTCTTGCCGCCCTTGCCCGCCGGCGCGGCCTTGAGCTGATCGACCTTCTTCTCCAGGGCATCCACCCGGTCTTCCAGGTTCTTGACGCGGTCCGCGGTGGCACAGCCGGTGAGGGCGACGGCGAGCACCGCCAGGCGGGGACTGATCATCTTCTGCTCCTCGGTTGAAAAAGCCGGTTGAAAAAACGCGGCGCCTCGGCACACGGACGAGCCCTCTAGCCCCCGACCGGGGGGGGCCGCAAGGTCGAAGCCCGCCGGCCGGCCCCCGGCCCGCCGTCGCGGCTCCGTTCCGGGCGAGGCCTGACGCCCGTCCGCTTCCCGCCGGTTCCGGCGCTCTCGACCTTGCGTCGAATTCCCCCAGCGGATATCGCGCCGCTCCTTCCAACGGCCGGGTGCGCCGGTCGGATCCCTCGGGTCTTCTACTCGGAATTGTCGGCGTCGCCGGTCCACTGCTGTCGGCCCCGACCCGCGCGGTGAGCTGCCCATGCTGGAAGCGGTCATCTTCTACGTGTTCGCCCTGGCCGCGGTGGTGCTCGGCATCATCGTCGTCACGCGGCGCAACCCCATCGCCTCGGCGATCGCGCTCGTCGGCACCTTCTTCTTCCTGGCGGGCATGTACGCCATGCTCGACGCCCACTTCGTCGCCGTCATCCAGCTCCTGGTCTACGCCGGCGCGATCATGGTGCTGTTCATCTTCGTGATGATGCTCCTCAACCTCCGCGAGATGGGCGAGGGCATGGTCGCCGACATCGCCGGCGCCACCACCCGGGGCATCCTCGGGCTGTCGGCGGTGGGGCTGGTCGGCATCGGCATCTACGTCGGCCTCCAGGGCGTCGCCGGCCGGAAGCTCGGGGTGGCGGCCGAGGGCACCGGCACCATCGAGGCCGTCGGCCGGGCCCTGTTCGGCGGCAGCTACCTGCTGCCCTTCGAAATCGCCAGCGCGCTGCTGACCGTCGCGATGATCGGCGCGGTGGTCATCGCCAAGCGGGAGATCTGATGGACCAGATCGGGCTCTACCCGGTGCTGATCGTCAGCGCCGTGCTCTTCGTGACGGGGGCCGCGGGGGTGCTCACCCGCCGCAACGCCCTCATCGTCCTCATGAGCATCGAGCTGATGCTCAACGCCGTGAACCTCGCCTTCGTCGCCTTCTCGCGCCAGCTCGGCGGGGCGGTGGAAGGCCAGGTCTTCGCGGTGTTCGTCATGGCCGTGGCAGCGGCGGAAGCGGCGGTGGGCCTCGCCCTCGTCATCCTCATCTTCCGCCACCGCGCCACGGTCGATCTCAAGGACCTCAACATCCTCAGGGGTTGAGCGGTGTCGCCGTCGTCCATCGCACTCGTACCCGCGTTCCCCCTGCTGGGCGCGATCCTCATCGCGATCCTGAATCGCCGCGCCTCCCGCAAGGTGGCCGGCACCATCGCCTCGACGATGGTGGGGCTCAGCGCGATCCTCTCCTTCTCCACCCTCGCGAGCCTTCTCGGCGGCGAGCACGGCGGGGAGCACGCCCCGGCCCTGGCCACCACGGTCTACCAGTGGATCGCCGCCGGCCCCTTCCACGTCGACATCGGCTTCCGCGCCGACCCGCTGGCCGCGGCGATGATGGGGGTGGTCACCGGCGTGGGCTTCCTCATCCACGTCTACAGCATCGGCTACATGGACGAGCCCGAGGACGCGCAGAGCACCTGGCGCTTCTTCGCGTACCTCAACCTGTTCATCTTCTCGATGCTGCTGCTCGTGATGGGCGACAACTTCCTGCTCATGTTCGTGGGCTGGGAGGGCGTCGGCCTGTGCAGCTACCTGCTCATCGGCTTCTGGTTCCAGAACTACGCCTTCGCGAGCGCCGGCAAGAAGGCCTTCATCGTCAACCGGGTCGGCGACTTCTTCTTCATCCTGGGCATGTTCACGCTGTTCTGGGCCCTCGGTGACCACGCCACCTTCAACTTCGTGCAGCTCGAGCACGTCGTCCGCGAGAACCCCGAGCTGGTCGGCGGCGGCGTCGCCACCGCGGTGACCCTGCTGCTGTTCGGCGGCGCCACCGGCAAGAGCGCCCAGATCCCCCTCTACGTCTGGCTGCCCGACGCCATGGCCGGCCCGACCCCGGTCAGCGCCCTCATCCACGCCGCCACCATGGTCACGGCCGGCGTCTACATGATCGCCCGCCTCAGCTTCCTGTTCGCCCTCGCCCCGGTCACGATGGGCGTCGTGGCGACCGTCGGCACGCTGACGGCCTTCTTCGCGGCCTCCATCGCGATGTCCCAGTACGACATCAAGAAGGTGCTGGCCTACTCGACGGTCTCGCAGCTCGGCTACATGTTCATGGGCGTGGGCATCGGCGCCTTCACCGCCGGCTTCTTCCACGTCGTCACCCACGCCTTCTTCAAGGCCCTGCTCTTCCTCGGTTCCGGCGCGATCATCCACGCCCTGCACCACGAGCAGGACATGCGCTGGATGGGCGGCCTCCGCAAGAAGATGCCGATCACCTTCTGGGTGTTCATGGCCGCCTACCTGGCGATCATCGGCGTTCCGGGCTTCGCCGGCTTCTTCAGCAAGGACGAGATCCTCTGGCTCACCTGGGCGACGCCGCCCGAGCAGATCGCCCTGTTCGGCCCGGACTTCCCGCTCCCGAAGATCCTGTGGGCGATCGGCGCCGTCACCGCCGTCATGACCGCCTTCTACATGAGCCGCCTGATGTTCATGACCTTCTGGGGCGAGTACCGCGGCCCCAACCCCCAAGGGCCACCACCACGGCGGGCACCACGAGCCCCACGAGGTGAGCCCGGTGATGTGGGTGCCCCTCGTCGTGCTGGCGATCCTCAGCGTCTTCGGCGGCGCCCTCAACCTGCCCCACTGGTTCCCGGCCGAGGGCCTGCAGGGCGGCCTGCACCACTTCCTGCACCCGGTCTTCGCCACCGCCTCGGCGCACCTCAGCTTCGAGGGCGCCCCCGAGAGCCAGGAGATCCCGCTCATGCTGGTCACCCTGGTCTTCATCGCCGCCGCGGTGGCCGTCGCCTGGTGGATGTACGGCGCCCAGCCCGACAAGGGCCGGAAGGTGGTCGCCTCGCTGCCGCGCTCGGTGGTCGAGGGTTCGCGCAACAAGTGGTACGTCGACGAGTTCTACGAGGCCACCTTCGTCCGCGGCATCCACTACCTGAGCGAGAGCTGGCTGTGGAAGGTCTTCGACGTCCGCATCATCGACGGGCTGGTCAACGGGGTGGCCCGCACGGCCCGCTGGATCGGCACGGTCTACGGCAAGGTGGTCCAGACCGGGCAGGTCCAGGGCTACGCGGTCGCCATCATGCTCGGCGGGGCCGCGCTGGTCCTCTTCTTCGTCCTCTCCGCGGTGGGGGTGTGAGGTGAACGCGCTCGTCACGATCGTGACCCTGCTGCCCCTGCTGGGCTCGCTGGTCGTCTTCTTCGGGCTGCGCGAGCAGGCCGCCCGGGTCGGCGCCCTGGTGATCAGCCTGGTCACCTTCGCCCTCAGCGTGCCGCTTTGGGGCGCCTACGACGCCTCCGGCGCGGGTCCCATCGAGGGCTGGCCGACCTTCCAGCTCGTCCACGGTCCCTTCCCGTGGATCCCCGACCTGGGCGTCAACTGGTTCGTCGGCGTGGACGGCATCGCCCTGCTGCTGGTGCTGCTGACCACGCTGATCACGCCCATCGTGATCTACTCCTCGTTCACGTCGGTCAAGAAGGACGTGCACCTCTACATGGGCTTCATGCTCATGCTCGAGACGGGGATGCTCGGGGCCTTCGTCGCCCTCGACACCTTCCTGTTCTACGTGTTCTGGGAGCTGATGCTGATCCCGATGTACTTCCTCATCGGGATGTGGGGCGGCCCGCGGCGCATCTACGCCACCGTCAAGTTCTTCATCTACACGGTGGTCGGCTCCCTGCTCATGCTCGTCGCCATCCTGGCGCTCTACTGGATGCACCACGAGCAGTTCGGCGCCTGGTCGGCCAGCGTCTTCGACCTCTACCGCCTCGACATCCCGCGCGAGGCGCAGCTCTGGATGTTCGCCGCCTTCGCCTTCTCCTTCGCGATCAAGGTGCCGATGTGGCCCGTCCACACCTGGCTCCCGGACGCCCACGTCGAGGCGCCCACCGGCGGCAGCGTCATCCTGGCGGGCGTGCTGCTGAAGCTCGGCACCTTCGGCTTCCTCCGCTACGCGATGCCGCTGTTCCCCGAGGCGGTCGCCGAGTACGCGCCGGTGCTGGTGGCGCTGTCGGTCGTCGGCATCATCTACGGCGCCCTGGTCGCCATGGTGCAGCCCGACATCAAGAAGCTGGTGGCCTACTCCTCGGTGAGCCACATGGGCGTGGTCATGCTGGGCCTGTTCGCCCTCAACCCCGAGGGGGTGAGCGGCGCGGTCTACACGATGCTCAACCACGGCATCAGCACGGGCATGCTCTTCCTCCTGGTCGGCGTCGTCTACGAGCGCCGCCACACCCGGGCGATCAGCGAGTACGGCGGCCTGGCCAAGGTCGTGCCGCTCTACGCCTTCGTCTTCATGGTGGTGACCTTCTCGTCCATCGGGCTGCCGGGCCTCAACGGCTTCATCGGCGAGGTCCTGGTCCTGATCGGCGCCTTCGGCAGCCACCGCCTCGCCGCCGTCTTCGCCGCGACCGGCGTGATCTTCGGCGCCGTCTACATGCTGTGGCTCTACCAGCGGGTCTTCTTCGGGCCGCTCACCAACCCCAAGAACGAGAAGCTCGAGGACCTCACCCGGGCCGAGATCACCTACATGGTGCCGCTGGTCGCCCTCATCTTCATCATGGGGCTGTACCCGATGCCCTTCCTCGACAAGATGGCGCCGTCGGTGGACGCCGCCATCGCCCGCATCCAGGGCCACGCCGCCGAGATGGCGGCGGCCGAGGCGATCCCCGGGCACCGCGCCGGGGAGGAGGACTGAGCATGTCGTTCTCGCCAGCCGACCTCCAGCTCCTCGCCCCCGTCGTCATCGTCTTCGTGTTCGGCGTCCTCGCGATGGTGCTGCCCTTCGCCGGCCTCGTCGGCCACCGGCGCGACAGCGGCGGGCAGCTCTCCTTCGCCCTCATCGGCCTCGCGACGGCCATGATCGCCAACGCGCTGCTCGCCGCCAACGTCGAGGGCAGCCGTCCGGCCTTCGCCGGCATGGTCACCGTCGACGCCTTCGGCGTGTTCATCCACTTCGCCGTGCTCGCGGCGGCGATGGGGGCCCTGCTGATGGGCCACGAGTACCTGCGCCGCCTCGACGTGCAGGTGCCCGAGTACTACGCCCTCGTGCTCTTCGCGGCGATGGGCATGATGCTGATGGCCGTCGCCGCCGACCTCATCATGCTGTTCGTCGCCCTCGAGGTCATGAGCATCGCGATCTACGTGCTGGTCGCGATCAACCGCGGCGAGTGGAAAGGGGCCGAGGGTGGCTTCAAGTACCTCGTCCTCGGCGCCTTCTCGTCGGCCATCCTGCTCTACGGCGTCGCCTTCATCTACGGGGCGGTCGGCTCCACCCGCCTCGCCGCCATCGGCGAGCACGTCGCCGAGCTGGGCTCCGTCACCGCCGACCCGCTGCTCGCCCTCGGCCTCGGCCTCGCGCTGGTGGGCTTCTCCTTCAAGGTCGCGGCGGTGCCCTTCCACATGTGGTCGCCCGACGTCTACCAGGGCGCGCCGGTGCCGATCACCGCGTTCATGGCCACCGGCGTCAAGGCCGCCGCCTTCGCCGCCTTCGCCCGCTTCCTGTTCATCGCCTTCGTCGGCGCCAAGGTCGACTGGGGGCCGGCCCTCTGGGTCCTCGCCGCCCTCACGATCCTCACCGGCAACATCGCCGCCCTGGTCCAGACCGACCTCAAGCGCATGCTCGCCTACAGCTCCATCGGCCACGCCGGCTACCTGATGATGGCGCTGGTGGCGGTGCATCCCGGCGGGCAGCCGGTCAACGAGCGCGTGGCCGGCCTGCTGTTCTACCTCGCCGCCTACCTGTTCATGACGGTGGGCGCCTTCGCCGCGCTGTCGATGCTCACCCGCGACGGCGCCGACGACACCCGCCTCGACCGCCTCGACGGCCTCGCCTCCCGGAGGCCCCTCGTCGCCGCGGCGCTCAGCGTCTGCCTGCTGTCGCTGGCCGGCATCCCGCCCACGATGGGTTTCGTCGGCAAGTTCTACCTGTTCTCGGCGGCGGTGGACGGCGGCTTCGTCGGCCTGGCGGTGGTCGCGGCCATCGGCGGCGGCATCGGCGTCTACTACTACCTGCGCCCCATCGTCGGCATGTACATGAAGCCCGCCGGCGAGGAGCCGCCCCCGGAGTACGGCGGCATGGCGGCCCTCACCCTGGGCATCGCCACCGTGGCCATCCTCCTGTTCGGGCTGTTCCCGGGCGCGGTGGCCGACCTCGCGCGGGCCGGGGTGCTGTCGCTCTTCCCGGGGGCCTGAGCCGCCGCGGGGCGCATCCGGGGCCGCCTTCGGGCGGCCCTCGTTGCGTGCGGCGCTTCGCGAGCACTATACTGGGGCCCCGAGCGGAGGGCGGAACGCGCCTTCCCCGGGGAGTGGGCCATGGGCGTGCAGCGAGCGGTGTGGGTCTTCGCCTTGCTCGGCGCGTGCAAGGCCGGCGGCGGCGGGGGCGGAAAGGACGCGGGCGACGAGGCGTTTTCCCTCGACGTCTACCCGCCCGAGGGCGCCCGGGGCACCTCGATGGAGGTCTCGGTCGGCTCCAGCCGCTCGGTCTTCACCTTCGGCGACACCACCGTCGACCTCGGCGAGGGCATCACCGTCGATCAGGTCGACGTGGACGACGGCTTCGGCCTGCGGGCGGCGGTGACCATCGAGCCCGACGCCGAGCTGGGTCCCCGCACGGTCTCGGTGGAGACCGGCTCCCGGACGCTCACGATTCCCGACGGCTTCGAGGTGATCGACCAGTCCTTCTCGGTCGAGCCCGACTCGGGCCTCATGGGCGAGACCCTCGACCTCGAGCTGGTGGGCCACAACACGGACTGGGCGAGCGGCGTGACCTGGCCGAGCTTCGGCGACGGCATCGAGGTCGTCGAGTTCACCGTGCTTTCCGAGACGCTGGCCGAGGCCACCGTCACGATCTCGCCCGACGCGGCGCCCGGGTGGCGCAACGTCGTCATGGACAACGGCGGCGGCGACCGGGTCACCCTCTACGACGGCTTCAAGGTCGACCGGGTGGCCCTGGCCGCCACCTTCGACCCGCCCGAGGCCGAGCAGGGCGACACGGTGGAGTTCACCATCCAGGCCCGGGGCACCGACTTCCTCGCCGCCGGCGACGCCGGGCCGGCGATCAGCTTCCGCGACGCGTGGGGCGACAACCCCGACATCGTGGTCGACTCGGTCACCGTCCTCGACAGCGAGAACCTGTTCGGCCAGATGACGCTGTCCAACGCCGCCAGCCTCGGCAGCCGCGACGTCGTGGTCGACTCCGGAGACGAGGCCGTGCTCATCCCCGACGCCTTCGAGGTGATCGGGGGCGACTGGTCCCTCGAGGAGGTCGCGATTTCCCTCTACTTCGTGGTCCTCCGCGAAAAGGACAACGACACCGGCGAGATCTACGAGCGCGTCCTCGCGAACTGCCAGTTCTACATCCCCCTCGACCCGCCCTGCCCCTCGGGGGGCGGCTCCGGCTCGGGCTCGGGCAACCTCGACTACCCGACGCCCTACGACAACAACCAGGTCTTCGGGGTGACCGGCTCCGGCGAGAGCACCGAGGACGACTGCCCCTACCCGACCACCCTGTCCGCCGGCGACCACGTCTGGCTCGAGTCCGACGCCAACACCGTCACCCTCGACAAGCACATCGACAGCGCCTCGGGGGTGATCTACTACACCAACGACGACCTCACCCTCGCCGACTACGTGCCCGACAACGTCTACGACCTCCACACCGAGGGCGACCCGGACGCCATCGGCGAGTACCTCCTCGAAGAGGTGCTCCCCACCGTGCCCGCCGACTGGGAGTGGCTGTCGCCCGACCTGTGGGGCAACTACACCCAGAGCCGCGCCGAGGACTTCACCTTCACCTGGACGCCGGCCCAGACCTACCCCGACGCGATCTTCATGGTCGAGATCTTCGACTACAACAACCTCGGTCCCCTCGCCGAGGACGGCTGGTACGGCTACCTCGGCGTCTACCCCTGGGACGACGGCGAGCACACCTTCACCGCCAGCGAGCTGTCGATGTTCGCGCCGGGCTGGGTGCCCGTCACCGCCTTCAGCTACATCCAGGGGCGCGAGTTCGGCCTGCCCGAGAGCATCTACCAGACCAACCAGGCCTTCTCCTACATCTCGCTCTACCAGACGATGATCCTCGAGTAGGGGAAGCCTTGAAGCACCGCACCGCCCTGGCGCTCGCCCTCGTCTCGCTGGCCGCCTGCAAGAACGAGCAGGAGGTCAAGGAGATCCCCTTCGACTTCGTCGCGGTCTCCACCGGCGACTTCGACGAGATGGAGGACGCCCTCGACCGCAACCTCGTCGCCTCGGACCTCTACGACGGCTTCATCCAGGGCTCGGTCTACACCGAGGGCCTCGGCCCCGACGACATCGCCTACAAGGTCGAGCAGCTCCTCACCGGCTTCGACGAGGACGGCGACCCCCTCCTGTTCCGCTACCCGGCGGCCTTCGTCAACTCGGGCACCCGCGGGCTCGGCCGGTGGGTCTACAACGGCACCGAGGCCGACGACGCGCTGGTGAGCGACCCGGAGGTCGTCGCGCGGGTGCGGGACTACCTCGCGATGAAGCGCACCCTGGTGGTCACCGACTGGGCCTACGACCTGGTGGAGGCCGCCTTTCCCGACGCCATCGCCTTCCTGGACGAGGACCAGGGCTACGACGCCGCCCAGGTGGGCGTGGACGAGTCCATCGTCGCCCGCGTCACCGATCCCGACCTCGCCGAGGCGCTGGGCAACGACCAGCTCGAGGTCTTCTTCGACTTCAGCTACTGGACGGTCATGCTCGAGGCCGGGGAGGGGACGGACGTGCTCCTGCGGGGCGACGTGACCTACCGCCTCGGGGACGGCGAGGGCTACGCCACCGTCGAGGACGTGCCCCTGCTCGTCGCCTTCGACACCGGCGCCGGCCGGGTGGTGTTCAGCTCCTTCGCCTGGCGGGCCCAGCGGGCCTGGGTCACCGACCACGCCCTGGCCTTCCTCGTGGACGGCTTCGAGGTCGCCGCCGGCGACACGGGAGGCGGATCGTGAAGCGCGCGCTCCTCCGGCTGGCGGGGCTGGCCGCCCTCGCCGGCGGCTGCACCGAGTACGGCTACACCCAGCGCACCAACACCGACGTCTTCCAGCAGGTCCGGCGCAACACGGTGGACGTGCTCATGGTGGTCGACAACTCCTGCTCGATGTGGGAGGAGCAGGACAAGCTCGCCGCCAACTTCAGCTCCTTCATCGGCGCCTTCGAGGGCGTGGACGTCGACTGGCAGATGGGCGTGGTCACCACCGACATGGCCGACGAGAACTACAGCGGCCGCTTCCTGGGCGGCGACGACGAGATCGTGCTCGTCGACGCCGACGGCCGCGAGATCGACCGGGTGGCCTGGGATTCCGACTGGGACATCGAGGAGGGGGTCGCGCTGCAGCTCGACGCCGGCAGCTACAGCTCCACCCTCAACGACCTGCGCGAGGACTGGTGCCCCAGCCTCGAGGCCTCGGCCAGCGGCGACCTCGGCACCCCCGGGCGCGAGAACCACGCCTGCAAGATGCGCTACCCGGCGCCGGGCGACACCGGCGGCGCCACCGCCGACACCGGCCGCCTCGACACCGGCGGCGACACCGGCGGCGACACCGGCTCGGGGGGGGGCGGCTCCGGCGGCGGCGAGGTCGAGCCCCCCTCGGCCGGCGACGTGATCGTCACGGAGTTCCTCGCCGATCCCGCCGCCGTGGCGGATTCCCTGGGCGAGTGGGTCGAGCTGACCAACCTCACGGAGCACCCGGTCGACCTCGGCGGCTGCCAGCTCGTCGACGACGGGCGCAACGCCTACACCTTTCCCGACGGCACCACGATCGCGGCCAACGGCATCCTCGTGCTGGGCCGCTCCGAGGACCCGGCCGAAAACGGCGGCATCGCCGTCGACCTCGCGGTCGGCGACGACTTCACCCTCAACAACGCCGTCACCGTGCTGACCCACGACACCGAGGACGCCGGCGAGATCTTCAGCGAGATGGTGGCGGTGGGCACCAGCGGCTCGGGTATCGAGATGGGCCTCGAGGCCGCCCGCACCGCCCTGTCCGACGAGCTGCTCGCGACGCGCAACGCCGGCTTCCTGCGCGAGGACGCCTCGCTGTCGCTGATCTTCGTGTCCGACGAGAACGACTACTCCGGCGATTCCGTCAACGACTACCTGCGCTACTTCAAGGACCTCAAGGGCGACGCGGCCTACCGCGACAACCACCTCGTCAACCTCAGCGCGGTGGTGGGGGTGGACGAGCCGCCCTACGACGGCATGCCCTCCTGCGAGTCGTCCAACGGCGTCGCCGACTGGGGGGTGCGCTACGTCGACCTCGCCACCCGCACCGACGGCGCCCTCGAGAGCATCTGCGACGAGGACTTCTCGCCCATCGCGCGCGAGCTGGGGCTGACGGTCTCGGGGCTCAAGGTCGAGTTCGAGCTGTCGGAGCCCGCCGACGAGAACTCGCTGGTGGTCGAGCTCTACGACGAGCCGGACGAGTCCGGCTTCCTCGGCGAACTCGTCCGCGACGAGGACTACACCTACGATCCCGAGGCCAACGCCATCCGCTTCGAGGAGGAGCAGGTGCCGCCGAGCGAGACCTGGATCGTGGCGACCTACAAGGTCCTGGCCGCCGGGGCCGCGCGGGGGCGCCGGTGATCGCGCTCATCCTCGCCGCCCTCGTCGGCTGCAAGACGGCGGCGGAGTGCGCCGAGGACAAGCCCTGCGGCTTCGGCGAGACCTGCGTCGAGGGGAAGTGCGTCTCCCGGGCCTGCGCCACCAGCGCCCAGTGCGCGATGGAGCAGTTCTGCGACGGGGGCACCTGCCGCGACGGCTGCCAGGAGGACGCCGACTGCTACCCCGGCGACACCTGTGTGGAGGGCGCCTGCGCCGCCGCCGCCTGCCGCAGCAGCACCCTCGACTGCGACTTCAAGGAGTTCTGCGACCCGTCCACCGGCGAGTGCTACGAGGCCAGCGGCTACTACTGCCGGGCCTGCAACTCCGACGAGGATTGCGGGGGCAACGGCAATTACTGCTGGAACTTCGGCCTCGACCGCCAGTTCTGCGGGGTGCGCTGCGAGGGCTCCGACGACGACTGCCCCAGCGGCTTCACCTGCATCCCGCTCGACTCCGAGGACGGCACCGTCTTCCAGTGCGTGACCTACTGCTGGCTGTACGACGACGAGGCCGGGGGGCGGGTGGTGGCGCCGCCCGACCCGGCGGAGGTGCGGCACGTCCCCGGCGCCGCGCCGGTCGACCCCGAGGCGGCCCTGCGCCGCGATGCCTTCCCCACCTGCTCGGCGGAGTAGCGCGATGCGGGTCTGGTTGCTGGCCTTCCCCCTCGGCTGCAAGGGCCCGGCCCCCGACACCGGAACCGGCCCCGCCGGGCCGACCCTGGAACACGAGCCCCCCGAGGGCACCTTCGTCGCCGGCGACAGCGTGACGCTCTCGGTCGCGGCCAGCGACCCCGACGGCGTCGCCGCGGTGCGCCTCTACCACCGCGTCGACGGCGACGAGTTCTGGGAGACCCTGGCCCTCGGTGACGACGGCGAGACCTGGTCCGGCACGGTGGAGGACCTCCAGGACCCGGGGCTCGCCTACTACTTCAAGGCCACCGACGACAGCGAGGCGGCGGCGGTGTCCTACCTGCCCGAGGCCGGCCCCTCCGACCCCTTCCTCCTGCCCGTGGCCGAGGCGACCACCCCGCTTCCCTTCACCGAGGACTTCGAGCCCGGCGACGACGAGCTCAGCCTCTTCTCGATGGGCTGGTGGACGCCGAGCGAGACGGCCTTCACCGGCTACCAGTTCGAGCTGACCGACGCCGAGGCCCACTCGGACGCGCACAGCGCCTTCCACTCCCGGGGGGCCGAGGGCACCGGCGAGCTGCGCGACTGGCTGATCTCGCCAGCCCTCGACTTCAGCGACCTCGACGGCGTCATGGTCACCTGGTGGGAGCGCGGCGAGGCCACCGACGCGATGGGGGCCCACGGGCTCTACGTCTCCACCGGCTCCCGCGACCCGGCCGACGGCGACTTCGTCCCGGTCGAGGAGGACCTGCCGGCCCCCCCCGAGGGCGAGTGGGCGCGCTCCGATGCCTGGGACCTGAGCGACTGGGCGGGCGAGCCCAAGGTCTACGTCGGCTGGCGCTACACCGGCGAGGCGGCCGACGACTGGGCGATCGACGACGTGAGCGTGCGCGCGCTGGCCGCCGACCTCGACGCCACCCTGGCCTGGTCGCCCGACCCGGTCCACCCGGGCGAGCGGGCGAAGCTGGCGGTGCTTCTCCGAAACGAGGCGGCGGCGCCGGCCACCGGGCTCGTCGCCACCCTGTCGCTGCCCGAGGGGGGCGGCACCCTGCTGAGCGACACGGTGGACGTGGGCGACATCGCCGCCGAGGGCTCGGCCACCGTCCCCTTCACCCTCGACCTCGACGCCGACCTGCACGACAACCGCTACCTGCCCCTGGCGCTCAGCGTCACCGACGGGGCCGACACCTGGGACTTCGACCTGGCCATGACGGTGGGCGAGCCCAGCGAGGCGACGCTCACGATCACCCTCGACGAGACCACCACGGTCCACGCCACCCTCGGCGTGGGCGACCCCGACGATCCCACGCTCGAATTCGACCTGGCCAGCGGCTTCTACGACGCCGGCACCTTCGATCTCGCCGCCGACATCACCGACGCCTGGGCGAACCTCCCCCCGGCGCCGGGCGACGACCGCTGGTTCGCCCGCGTCGAGACCTCCGGCTCGGGCACGGTGGACGCCTTCGCGATCACCTACGGCGGCGAGACGACGACCACCGAGGGGCCGTTTTCGCTGTCGGCCGGCGACGAGGTGGTGGTGCGGCTCCCCGAGCCGCCGGACCCCCAGGTCGCCGCGCTCGACCCGGCCAGCCTGAGCCCCGACGGCGTGGCGGTGCCCCTCGCGGTCACCCTGGTCAACGCCGGCGCGGTCACCGCCGGGCCGGTGACGGCGACCGCCTGGACCGACGACCCCGACCTCGCCCTGGACGGGCCCGGCGCCACCACCCTCGACCCGGACGCCTGGGAGGCCGGCGAGGAGCACGATCTCACCGGGCTCACGGTGGCGGTCGACCCCGGACACGTCGACTCCGAGCCGGTGGTGCTGGGCCTCACCCTCGACGATGGCGTGGAGACCTGGGATCTCGCGGTGGAGCTGCCCGTGCCCTGGCCGGTGATGCGGGTCACGACGGTCACCATCGACGACAGCGGCGGCGACGGCATCCTCGACCCCGACGAGGAGGCCACCGTCTCGATCGAGATCGCCAATGCCGGCGACCTCGACGCCTTCGGCACCGTGCGCGGCACGCTGTCGGTCGAGTCCACCAGCACCGCCAGCGCCACCGTCACCACGACGGGGGAGCAGACCTTCGGCAGCCTCGCCAGCGGGCGGCGGCGCGACGCCGACTTCGACCTCGCCGTCACCGGCGGCGCCGAGGGCGACACCCTCGACCTGCTGCTGAGCCTGTCCGACGGCACCGCCACCTACGAGGCGCGCACCCAGCTCGTCCTCGGCGAGCCCCCCTGGCAGACCCTCGCCAGCGCCGACGACGCGGAGGGCGACGTGCTCGACGGCTACGGTTTCGACTTCACCAACGCCCGCTACCGCGTCCAGGACGGCACGATCGAGCTGCTCTTCGACAGCGCCGTCGAGATCGACCCGAGCACCCTCTACCTCGAGGCCTGGGGCCTGTCGGCGGCGGCCGACTGGGACCTCTACCGCTGGGTCCTCCAGTCCGGCACCCTCAAGCTCCAGGGCTACTCGAGCAGCTCCGGCTTCACGACGCTGGCGACCACCAGCGCCGACTTCCCGTCGAGCACCGAGGTGCTGTGGACCTGGGAGGCCGCCGACATGGGCCTCGCCCTCGACACGATCTCGATGGGCTTCGGCGCCGGCTGGTGCGGCCCGCCCGACTACTTCTGCGACGCCTTCCCGGACGGCTGGGGCTACCCCTACGACTCCTGGACCTCGGCCGACTTCTTCACCCTGTCCTGGTAGGCGGCGCCCCCGGCCCGCGAAGGGGACGCGGCGGCGGGGCCGGTTTCGGAAGGCGCCGGCCTACAGCTTCTTCGGCACCGCCCGCACCTGCACGATGTCGATGTTGGCCTCGACGAAGCCCTCGCTCTGCATCTGGACCTCGATGCCGTCCGCCCAGCGGAGCTGGAGGTCCGGGTCCTTCTCGGCGAGCTGCTTGAACAGGGTGTCGGTCATCGCCCGGGCCGGCGCGTCGGGCTGGTCCTCGGGCGGGTTGAGGGTGCCCACCCAGGCGTTGGCGTAGGGGGGCACCGAGCCCTCGATGGAGAACTCGCGCGTCTCGAGGACGTGGTCGTCCTTGTCCTTGATGGTCGCCTTGAGCACGAGGTCGGTCATCTCGAACTTGGACTTGTTCTGGAGCAGGAACTGGAAGACGGTGACGTTCTCGTTCCTGTCGTTGGGAAGCTGCTTCCAGTCGCTGTTCTTGACGAAGATGTAGCGATCCGGGTTGTAGATCGGGTCGTAGTCCTCGCGGGTCTTGGCGTCGGCGAAGAAGTAGGCGGGCACCACGTCGTCCACCGCCATCCAGCCGCGCGTGCCGTCGGGCAGCTCGACCTCGTACCAGCCGCCGCGCTTGGCGAGGAGCTGGACCTTGCTGTCCTTGTCGACCTCGGCCACCTTGGGGGCGCCGTCGGCGGGCTCCTTGCGGACCGGCGCGTCCACCTCGGTGACGAGCATCTCGGTCAGCGCGAGGCCGTCCTTGCCGAGGATGTCGTAGTCGGCCTCGAAGACGTGCTTGGTGTAGTACCACATCGCCAGGGCGCCCCCGACCACGACGAGGAGCAGCAGGGGCACGAGCACGCCGGCGCCGATGCCCTTGCGCCGGAAGGCGATGTCGTCGTCGGTGTCGGCCTGGTGGGTCGCGCCGGCCTCGGGGAGCAGCCCCTGGAGCTCGGGCACCTCGGCGGCGTAGAGCCAGTCGGCGGCGCCCGGCGGCTGGATCATGTCGCCCGGGCCGATTTCGCCGCGCCGGGCCAGCTCCTTGAGCTGCGCCAGGTTTTCGGCGGCAAACTGCCGATCGCCTTGGGTCACGAGCCAACGGGGCATGAGCGATCTCCGTGCAGGCGCCGGCCGAGCCGACACGCCTGGCTGGTGGCCCCGTCCTCGCCGCCCTGGAGCGGGCCGCCCTGGATGGGAATGCCCGCCGCGAACCCGCCGGCGAGCGTGGGACCGGGACCGATTCTCACCGTGGCATGGTGTACCCGAGGGGCGGCGCGGCGGTCAAGCGGGCCGGCGGCCTCACCCGGGAGTGTTGACCGAGTGTTTGCATCCGGTCGCAGCGGAGATCTCGGCGATTCTGGACCGCCCCGGGCCAGTCGGATAGCCGCCGGCCAGCGTCCTCGCGCCCGCCGGCGCGATTCGGGCGCGCGGCGCGTCCCCCGGGGCCCCGGTCGGGACGCGAGGAGGCGACCCGGTGCCCTTCCAGCCCATCAAGCTCCTCGTGCTCTACGACGACCGCAAGGGCTACTGCGGCCGGGTGGTGCCGCGCATGGTCGAGATGCTGCGCCACCGCGCCTTCCTCGTCGACACCCACCGCATCGAGGACGGCCCCGTCGACATCGAGCCCTACAAGGGCCTCGTCCTCGGCAGCCCGGTCTTCGGCCTCGGCCTGCGCGGGGTCGGCCCCACCCCGGAGCTCACCCGCTACGTCGTCGACGAGCTGCCCGACCTCGACGAGCGCAAGGTCGCGGTCTTCTGCGTCCACGAGCTCCGCCCGGGCCTCACCCTCGACCGCATGAAGGGCCTCGTGCGCGAGCGCGGCGGCGAGCCCATCGCCGCCTGGGCCTACTGGCTGCTCCGGCCGCGGCGCGGCGAGCACGTCATCCCGGCGGAGTGCATGGTCCGAATCCGGTAGGCCGCGCGTGTCCGCCACCCGCTTCGCCGCCCAGCTCACCGAGGCCGAGACGCGCCTGCGCGCCGCCGGCCTCAGCGGCCGCGCCGCCTGGGCCGCGCTGTGCCGCCACCTCGCCCGGCGCCTCGACCTGCCGCGCGAGCTGTGGCTCGACGGCCCCGACGCCCCGCCCGAGGCCGGCCTCGACCGCATCGCGCTCACCGCCGAGCTCGACTTCTTCGGCCTCGCCTACGAGCGCTTCTTCCCCGAGGTCTTCAAGGCCGAGCGGGGGCAGTTCTTCACGCCGCGGCCCATCGTCGAGCTGATGGCCGACCTCGCCGGCCTGCGCCCCGGCGAGCGCGTCCTCGACCCCACCGCCGGCTCGGGCAGCTTCCTCGTCGTCGCCCACGGCCGGGGCTGCGACGTGGACGGCATCGAGATCGACCCCGAGCTGGTGGCGCTGTGCCGCCTCAACCTCAAGCTCCACGGGGCCAACCCCCGGGCGATCCGCCAGGCCGACCTCTTTCGCGAGCCCGAGGACGACGCCTGGGACGTGGTGCTCGCCAACCCGCCCTTCAGCGTGCCCATCGACCACCCCGACGCCCTCCGGCGCTTCGCCCTCGCCGCCGGTCGCCGCAGCGTCGGCTCCGACGAGCTGTTCGTCGAGGCGGCCTGGCGGCGCCTGCGTCCCGGCGGGCGCCTCGCGGTGGTGCTGCCCCACTCGGTGCTCGCCAACGCCCGCTTCGCCCCCCTGCGGGCCTGGATCGACGAGCGCTTCGAGCGCCGCGCCATCGTCTCGCTGCCCGAGGGCGCCTTCCGGCCGTTCGGCGGGGCGGCGGCGCGGGCGGCGATCGTCGTCCTCCAGAAGCGGCCGGCGGCGGTGGAGCCGTGGGTGTGCGCGGTGGTGAACCAGCCCGGCTACGACCCGCGCCGCCGGGTCTTCCGCCGCACCGAGCCCGACGAGCTCGCCCTGCTCCGCATCGCCCTGCGCGAGGGCCGGGCGCCGCGGGTCGGGGCCGGCGAGCGCCGCTGGCAGCCCGAGGACGTGCTGGCCCGGTCGGGCATCGCGCCGGGGGTGCCGACGACGACGCTCGGCAGCCTCGCCCGCCACCAGCCGACGGTGGTGCGCCCGGAGGACCGCCCCGACGACCGCTTCACCGAGGTGGACCTCGCCGACGTCGACCGCGCCACCGGCGAGGTGACCCGCGCCCGCGCGCGGCCCGGGCGGGACTTCAAGGGCCCCAAGACCGGCTTTCGGGAGGGCGACCTCATCTTCTCCCGCATGCGGCCGGCCAACAACAAGGTGGCCCTCGCCCGTCGGCCCGATCCCGCCCTGCCCTTCGAGATGTGCGGCTCCTCGGAGTGGATGCGCCTGCTGCCGGTCGCCGAGCCGCACTTCGTGCTCATCGCCGCCCGCTCGAGCTTCGCCCGCGAGCAGCTCGTCGCCACCGCCGGCCAGACCCGACCCCGGGTGCGGGCCCGGGACGTCCTCGCGGTGGAGCTGCCCCTGCCCGGCCCGGCGGTGCGCGAGCGCGTGGAGCGCATCGCCCGCCGCGCCCACGCCCTGCGCGCCCGCGAGCGCCGCCGCCTCGACCGCCTCGCCGAGCTCTACGAGCAGTTCGGCGCCGGTCGCATCGACGAGGCCGCCTTCGAGGCCGCCCTCGCCGAGCTGGAGGAGGAATAGCCGCCGGCTGGTGCGCGCGGCCGGAAGTTCCCGACCACCCGAAGAGCCGCGATCGGCCGCGCGCCCGCGGGCGCAAGGCGAAGCCGCCGGCGTGGCGACCTCGGGCATCGCGCTCATGCCCTGCGACCCCGGGGTGGTGGAGCCCTGATCCGTCATCTTCGCCGCGCGGCGCTCGAGGTAGCGCTGCTGCCGGGCCGCGTGCATCGCCCGCCCCCGGGGCGTCGCCCGATAGCGGCGACGAGCCCTTTGAAGGCTCTCTTTCCGCTGGAGCTCCGCACATC